>CBFIFT010000001.1:0-26016 GCA_965661935.1 Burkholderiaceae bacterium
CCACCCATCGCAAGCCCTCATCACTGATCCAATCGTCATGAACACACCTGTTTCTGCACCACGGCAAAAGTGGTCTTGGCGAAGCCAAGCTTTCCGTGGCGTCATCTATCAGTTCATTGCTGTGGCAGTCATCGTGCTGGTGATTTCGGCGCTGACCAACAACACGCTGACCAACATGGCAGCGCGCGGAATCCAAAGCGGCTTTGATTTTTTACTTGACCCTGCTGGATTTGACATCGGCGAGTCCATCATTCCGTTTGACTCTCAACAGCCTTACTGGCAAGCGTTTGTGGTGGGTTTGCTCAACACGTTGCGAGTTGCTGTCTTAGGCATCGTTTTAACCACAGTGCTGGGCACTTTGCTGGGCATTGGCTCTTTTTCTCGCAACATCTTGGTGCGTGCGACGTGCCTCGCCTACGTCGAGTTCTTCCGCAACGTCCCCGTGCTGATCCAATTGTTGCTCTGGTACTTCTCACTCACCCATTTGTTGCCAGACAGCTGGGAGCCCTGGCAGTCTGGCCCGTTCTTTGTGAGCAAAGGCGGCCTCACCTACCCTGAGCCAGTGTGGGCAGTCGGGCACTTGACCGCCGTGGCAGGCGCGGCCATAGGCATCGTTGCCGCCGTGTGGGCGCGCCAACGCGCGCGTTTGCGCTTTGAGCAAACTGGGGTCCCGCAAAGCATGGTTTGGCTGCCACTCGGGCTGATCGTTCTGGGCGCAATCGCCGGCTGGGCAATCGGCGGCGCACCCACAGAGTTCAACGCACCCATCAAGGGTGAATTTGCCGTAGAAGGCGGAGCTGCCATCACCCCTGAATTCTTGGCTGTGACGCTTGGCTTGACCATCTACACCGCCTCGTTCGTGGCTGAAGTCGTGCGTGCCGGTATTCAATCGGTTCATGCTGGGCAGGGCGAGGCCGCCGCCGCTTTAGGCTTAAGCAAAAGCCAGTCTATGCGCTTGATTCTTTTGCCGCAGGCGCTGCGCGTGATCATCCCGCCCATGACCAACCAGTTTTTGAACTTAACCAAAAACTCGTCACTGGCTGTTGCCATTGGCTACCCCGACATCGTCTCTGTGACCAACACATCGCTCAACCAAACGGGTCGGGCGGTCGAGTGCATTGCCGTGGTGATGCTGGTCTACTTGATCACGTCATTGGCTACCTCAGCCCTGATGAATTGGTACAACAAGCGTTCAGCCATTTTGGAGCGTTGAATCCATGACCATGAACTCCTCTACTTTTCAACCCATCGCACCGCGCGCGGCACCCGTGCGCACCGATGGTCCCGTGGCTTGGCTGCGCGCCAACTTGTTTCATGACCTGCCCACCACACTGGCCACACTGGTCTTTGGTGGACTGTTGCTTTGGCTGCTGCCCGGCCTAATCGGCTGGGCTGTAGGCAGCGCGGTTTGGGCACCCAACCTGGAAGCCTGCGACGCAGAAGGGGCTGGCGCCTGCTGGGGTGTTGTAGCCGAAAAATACCGCGTGATATTTCTGGGTCGTTACCCCGTTGAAGAAGCGTGGAGGCCCGTCTTGGCCACGCTCTTGATGATCGGCTTGCTCGTCATCAGTTGCATGCGGGCATTTTGGCGGCGCAGCTTAGCGGCTTACTGGGTCATCACGCTAGCGCTCTTCTTCACCCTCATGGGCGGCGGCGTGCTGGGCATGACAGAGGTCACCACCGATCTGTGGGGCGGCTTGCCGTTGACGATTTTGCTGTCAACGCTTTCCATCGTGGCCTCGTTTCCGTTGGGGTTGTTGATTGCGCTGGGTCGCCGATCCAACATGCCCGCCATTCGGACGTTGTGCGTCATGTTTGTGGAGCTCATCCGCGGCGTGCCGCTGATTTCGGTGTTGTTCATGGCCTCGTTCATGTTCCCACTGTTCATGCCAGCGGGCACCACCATCGATGTGTTGTTGCGGGTGCTGGTGGGCATCACTTTGTTCATGTCGGCTTACACCGCTGAGACCATTCGTGGCGGGCTGCAAGCGATTCCCAAGGGCCAAGTCGAAGCGGCCGCCACACTGGGGCTGTCGTATTGGCAAACCCAACGCAAGATCGTGTTGCCTCAAGCCTTGGCCATGGTCGTCCCCGGCTTGATGAACAACTTCATCTCTAACTTCAAAGACACATCGCTCGTGACCATCGTGAGCATGTACGAACTGCTGGGCGCATTGAGTTTGGCGCTCTCGGGCGATCCACAGTGGCACCCGTTTATTCTCGAGGGCTACTTGTTTGTGGCCTTGGTTTATTTTGTCTTTTGCTTCTCTATGTCGCGATACAGCCGTTGGGTTGAAGCGCAAGTGAACAAAGGCAAGCAACGTTAAAGGATTGAGATCGTGTCAGATCCCATCATCACCTTCGATAAAGTCAACAAGTGGTACGGCAATGATTTTCATGTCTTGCGCGATATCGATCTAGAGGTTCAACGCGGCGAGCGCATCGTGATCTGCGGCCCCTCAGGCTCAGGTAAATCGACGCTCATTCGCTGCGTCAATCGGCTCGAAGAGCACCAGCAAGGCCGCTTGATTGTCGATGGCACCGAGCTCAGCGATGACATCAAAGCCATTGATCGCGTGCGCAAAGAAGTTGGCATGGTGTTTCAGCAATTCAACTTGTTCCCCCACCTCACGGTCTTGGAAAACCTCACCCTCTCGCCAATGTGGGTGGGCAAGCTGCCTAAAAAAGAAGCCGAAGAACGGGCCATGCAGCAACTCGAGCGCGTTCGCATTGCAGAGCAAGCGGCCAAGTACCCTTTGCAGCTCTCAGGAGGACAGCAGCAACGGGTTGCCATTGCGCGCGCGCTGTGTCTGACGCCCAAGATCATGCTCTTTGATGAGCCCACATCTGCGCTGGATCCAGAGATGATCAAAGAGGTGCTAGACGTGATGGTCGAACTTGCAGACCAAGGCATCACCATGCTGTGCGTGACCCATGAAATGGGCTTTGCCAAGGCGGTGGCTGACCGCGTGATCTTCATGGATCAGGGCCAAATCGTTGAGCAAAACAACCCTCACGACTTTTTCGACAGCCCGCAAAACGAGCGCACCCAAGACTTTTTGTCCAAGATCATTGGGCATTGAGTTGGCTGACAGCACGGCGCACGCCAGCGCCGGCTGTCGGCTTTACCCCGCAACCTTTCTCGTCGTTAGGCGACTTCAGAGCAAGCGTGGTTGATCCACAGGCTCGGCGGCGGGTGTGCGCAGCGCAGACAACTGCAAACGCACTTGCGCTTGGAGTTGGGCAGAGCGCTTCCATGCCTCATGGGCACCCTCTCTGTCTTCTAGGGCTTCTGCCACAGTGGCTTTGAGCAACCAGATGCGCGCCTCTAAGGTGGCAGGCAAGCTGCCGCGTTTGAGCAAGGCATCGATGGCCATTTTGGTTTTCCCCCAAAGGCCTTGGTGCCCCCATGCGCTGATGGCCATGTACTGCACCCAAACGTCGTCAACGTGGGTGTCGATCAGGCTTTGTACCCACGCCAGTGGTTCTTTACTCAAATGCGGCATCAGTGGCTCGAGGGCATCCAGCCACTCACGGCGCTGGCGCTCGCCCAGAGCGTCAAAGCTGGCGTCCATCAAACGCAACCGTTTGAACAATTCAGCGGCCAAGGCAGGCCCTTTCTCGACTTCGTTCGCCAACAGCCAGCGGCGCTGAACAAACGCACACAGCACCTCAGGGGTGGTGTGGCGCGCACGATCCAATGCGGACCACACCGCATTCAGTTCGCCAAGGGTCGGCGCTTCGCGCAATGCACTAGCCGCCAGCGATGCATACAGGCTGTTTGCGGCGCGCGGACTGAAGGCTTCAAGCTGAGCGAGTGCCTTCATGGCTTGCAACGCGTCCAGCGAGCGGCCTTGCACCTGCGCCAGCCGCAACTTGAAACGCCAGACTTGTGGCCGCTTGGCCAGCGTCTTGGGCAGTCCAGCCAAATGGCTGTCCGCCAACGACCAGTCTTGGTCTTGCAAAGCCCACTTGACCGCTCGCAACCGCAACCCATCTTGCGCCACACTGGCGCCCTCGCCGCCTGCAACTGCCAAACCGGCTTGAAAGGCAGCATCGGCTTGGTCGGCGTTGGCACTGATGCGCGCCGTCTCAGCCAAGACCCAATTGGCCATGACCTCTAAGGTCCCCATGCGCGGCCATTGCTGACCGTCTTCGTGCGAGGCACGATGCAAAGCTGTCAACGCCTCGCGCGCTGCGTCTTGTGCGCGAGCGTGCTGACCGGCGACGAGGTGGGTGATCGCATCCAAGACCGCAGACCACACATGGCGCTCTCTCTGGCGCTGACGCCAAGCTGCCGCTGTATCTGCCGAGCGGCGCACTTTGTCCCATAGCCGCACGGCACTCACCAGCAACCACAAACAAAACAACAGACCTACCAAAACCGCATTCAGCGACACATCCACGCGTGTCTCGTACCAAAACAATGAAACGACACCGGGGTTATCCAGCGCCGCAGCCAACCCAACGGCCAACAAGGCCACCCAGAGGAAGTGCAGACCAGTCTTCATGCCTCACCTCGCTGATGGGTTCTCGCCAGTCAGTGCGACCAAGCTGCGTGTGGGGACTGGCAATGCCATGCGATTCAAGTCTTGTGCCACTGCACGCAGTTGCTGCAAGACCTCTTGCACCGCCACCTGTTCAAGTTGAGCGAACTGATTGATGCCCTCGATGACGCGCTCGATGTCTTGCTTCGCGACGTCGACTTGGCGGTTCATGATGGCGACACGGGCAGCCAAAAGTCGCAATTGCAGTTGCTGGCTGAGAAACACCGCCTGCTCAGGCGCGAGGGTCAAGGCAGAAGCTTGAGGGGCTTCGCGGATCCTGAAAATTTGTCCCAATGACTCGCGCACCATGAAACCCCAAGTGCTCCACTGCATCCAGTCCATGCTTCGCGCCTGCGCCCACCAACTGGGCGAGGCGTCGCTGCCCATCGAAACCTGATGGGGTTCGGCAACCCCGAGCGGCAACAAAGCAACGGCCTGCACCACTTGGGACAAGGAGCCCACCATGCCGCTCAAATCAGCCACCTCGGCTTGCTCGATGGCTGCCAAGTCTTCGCTCAACGCGACTTGCAAGCTACCCGTGCGCAATTGATCACTGCGAGCCACCCGAGACAAAGCGGCCTGCAAAGCCTGCACCAAGGGGCGCTTATCACCCACCGCCTCTGCCTGAGCCGTCGCCATGCGCAACATCGACTCGATGTCTTGAACCAACGACTGGTCTTGGGTTTGGCTCAGTTGTTTCACCACATTTTCCAGCTGCGTCTGCTGTGCACGCAACTCACTCAGGCGCCCGACGTTGCCTTGGGCCGCCACTTCAGCTCGCTGCGCTTGCAGTGTCAAGTTTTGCAATGCACCGGCATTTTCGCGCTGCGCTTGGATTACGTCGGCCACACGCCGACCCCAATCGTCTTGCAGGCTGTTCAAGCGCAACCAAGACGACAGTGCCAACACCAACGCAGCCAAGCCCAACAGCAACGCCACAGCCAAGGCCAGCCATTGGCCAGCGCCGCTTCTTGCAGGGCGCACCGCAGGCGCTTGTATCACCGTGGATTCAGCTGCTGCGCCATCACTCGACGCTGGCTCGTCACGGTCAGACTCAGTGGGGGGCCGTGGTGCCTCGAGCGGGGCGTGCGCCTGCTCTGGTTTGGCGTCGCTATCGGGTTCGTCTTGGGGCTTGGGTGTCGTGCTGGACATGGGTGTTCTCCGGTTCCACCCCATTGTAGGGAATGGCTTATGAAAGAAGACCTTTGAGTTGCAGATTCGTCAGGGCTAGAAGCACAGCGTCCAAACCTGGCTCACAGAGCTCGACAGGCGCCCAGCCCAAGAACTGTGCGTGCGCTTGTACGCGCGGGTGCCAAGTCAATGCCCTGCGCTGGGCGCACCAATCCGTTGACAACCCATGGCGCAGTGCCAGCACTTGGCCACAGTTCAGCGCCATGGCGCTCCCTGCGATCCATACCGCATCGGGACGGCTCAAAGCCTTGGCCCAATCCTGAGACTCCGCAGGGGTCCAGACCGCTGGGCCCCGCTGATAAACCACCCACGCGTGCACGTGGGCGCCGACGCCCTGGGCCAATGGGAACAAGGCATTTCGATTGGCTGGCCAGGCGCTGTCAACACCGGCGGCATCAACGCTGCCGTTGTCAATCAACGTGTCCTCGCCCCTGACAACGCAAATTGAGTCAGCCGCTTGGATCTGCCCCTTCACTGCCAGCCAAAGGTTTTCAGTGTCATGTTGCGCGGCTTGCGCATCTGGGGTGTCAAGCATTTCGGCGGGCACACCCAGCTCGAGCAGCTGCCTTTGGGTTCCCGGGCCGGGTGCCCACGCACGCGGCCCACAGCCCTGCGCCCAAGCCTGATGCAAGTCTCGCACCCAAGCCACATCTTGGCGCGCCAAAACCCGCGCGGCCTTGGCGCTCACAAACATCACGGCTTTGTACGCGTCAGCGGGCAAACTCGGGGGCACCAGTTGCGCGCTGGGGATGTCATTCAGCTCAAGCCAAGGCAGAGCACAGACCTCAAAGTCATGCTGTTGCAACGCTTGCACCCAATTCGAAGCGTCGGCTCGCTCTCGGGTCACGACGACGGTCAGTCGGGGCTGCGACATCAAACGCCCTTCATCAGGTAGGCTGAATCACCGCACCCAAATCGAGCAGCTTCTGCGCCACTTCTGCGCCCAAGGCATCGGCTTGTTCAAGCGTGGTCACGGTGGCTTGAGCGGTGGCGTGGAGCAAGCCCTTTTGCCCACTCAAATCTCCCCAAGCTGCCCGCACGCTGAGCACAGAAGCTGCGGCGTCTGCCCACTGTGCGTGCGCGGCCAAGGGTACAGAACAGCTGCCCCCCAAACGCCGGCTGACCGCCCGCTCGGCCTCGACCCGCAACCACGTCGGTTCATGGACCAAATGCTGCAAAGCCGCACGCACCTCGGCATGGCCAGCGACGATTTCAATACCCAAAGCGCCCTGCCCAGCAGCGGGCAACATGTCCGACTCGTCGAAGATCGCACGGATGCGATCATGCATACCCATGCGCTTCAAGCCCGCTGCCGCCAGCACAATGCCGTCATATTGACCTTCATCGAGCTTTCGCAAACGGGTATCTAAATTACCCCGCAACGGTTCAATGCGCACATCATCTCGCCCGGCGCGCTGGAGCAAGTCGCGCAACAAAACCTCACGCCTCAAACTCGACGTTCCAATGACGCCTTGATGCGGCAAGTCAGACCAGTCGGCACAATGGTTTGAAACCCAGGCATCGCGGGGGTCCTCGCGCTCCATGACGCAGGCCAACTCAAATCCAGCAGGCAAATCCATGGGGACATCTTTGAGTGAGTGCACAGCCAGCTGCGCTTGACCGTTGGCCAACGCAACTTCGAGCTCTTTGACAAACAAGCCCTTGCCACCCACTTTTGACAAAGAGCGATCCAAAATTTGATCGCCCTTGGTGGTCATACCCAGCAACTCCACGGCGTGTCCCTGTTGTATCAACAGGTCTTTGACATGGTTGGCCTGCCACAGCGCCAAACGGCTCTCTCGAGTGGCAATGGTCAATGGCAGCAGAGGGGCAGATGTGGCACTCAATTGGTAACTCATTGGTAAACAAACATGAAAGCCGATGCTAGCATGGCTGCGCGCCCAAGCGCCCCTGCGATCTCCATCACGAGTGAGAACACCATGACCGCTGCCACGACATCCAGAGCCCCCTCTAAAGATCATCAGCTCATCGAAGACATTCGCCTCTTGGGGCGCTTGCTCGGTGATGTCATTCGTGAACAAGAAGGCAAAGCCGCCTACGAGCTCATCGAAAACGTGCGCCAGCTTTCCGTGGCGTTTCGCCGCCGCGACGACGCCCATGCCGGCAACAAACTCAAGCGCCTACTCAAGGGGCTCAGCGGCGACGAAACCGTCACCGTGGCTCGCGCCTTCACCTACTTCAGTCACTTGGCCAACATCGCTGAAGACCGCCACCACATCCGCCGCCGCGCCGCCCACGAGCGGGCCGCCCAATTGCAAGCGGGCAGTCTGGCCAAAACAATGCAGCGCTTGAGCAGCGCGAAGATCAAACCCAGCACCATCCTCAAGACACTAGCTGAGGCCCACATCTCGCCCGTGCTCACGGCCCATCCCACCGAGGTACAGCGCAAAGCCATTTTGGACGCGGAGCGTGCCATCGCCCACTTGCTGCTGATGCGCGAGCACCTGTTGCCCAGAGAGCTACAAGAAAACACCGTCCACATCCGCGCGCGATTGACGCAGTTGTGGCAAACCCGCTTGGTGCGCTTTTCCAAACTCACAGTGGCTGACGAGATCGACAACGCCTTGTCGTACTACCAAGCCACGTTTTTGAGCGAAGTGCCCAAGCTCTACACCGAGCTAGAAGGCTTGTTGGGACAGCCGATTGATGCCAACTTCTTGCGCATGGGGCAGTGGATAGGTGGCGACCGAGACGGCAATCCATTTGTCACGGCGGACACCCTGCGTCTGGCCTTGCAACGACAGTCAGACATGGCCCTGCGCCACTACTTGACAGAGGTTCACCTGCTCGGTGGCGAGCTCTCGATGTCGGGTACTCTGGTGCGCACCACGGCCGACATGCAGGCACTGGCGGTTGGTTCGCCAGACCAAAACCCGCACCGCCAAGACGAGCCATACCGCCGCGCACTGATCGGCGTGTACGCGCGCCTGGCGGCGACTCTGACGGCACTGAGTGGTGGCCAAGCGGCTCGACACGCTGTGGCACCCAGTGCCGCCTACGACAGCCCGGCCGATTTTTTGCGCGATTTGCGGGTCATTGACGCCTCGCTGCGCGCCAACCACGCGCAAGCCCTTGCCGATCAGCGGCTGCGCCAGCTGATTCGCGCCGTGCAGGTTTTTGGCTTTCACTTGGGCACGCTGGATTTGCGCCAAAGCTCAGACCAACACGAAGCGGTGGTGGCTGAGTTGCTGGCCAAGGCCCACGTGCACGAAGATTACAGTGGCCTGAGCGAGGAGCAGAAGCAACAGGTCTTATTGGCCCAACTCAACGACCCCAGGGCTTTGCGTGTTCCCGGCGAGCAATACTCTGCACACAGCGAGGGTGAGCTGGCGATTTTTGAAGCGGCCCTGCGCAGTCGCCAGCGCTACGGCGCTGAAGCCATTCGCCACGCCATCATCAGCCACACCGAGCAGGTCAGCGACTTGCTCGAGGTGTTGCTGCTGCAAAAAGAGGTTGGGCTGATGCGCGGCCGACTGCAGCACCAAGCCGTGTGCGATTTGATTGTGGTGCCGCTGTTCGAGACCATCGACGACTTGGCTGCAGCCGACCAAATCATGCGCGACTATTTGGCTCTGCCAGGCATCCTCGAGATGATCCGCCGAGGTGGTGACCAGCAATACCACGAGCAAGACATCATGCTGGGCTATTCAGACAGCAACAAGGACGGCGGCATCTTCACCAGCAACTGGTCGCTGTATCGGGCCGAGATCGCCTTGGCGCAAGTTTTCGATGCACTGCCGGCGTCGCGTCGCATCGCGATGCGCTTGTTCCATGGCCGCGGCGGCACCGTCGGTCGCGGCGGCGGCCCCAGCTATGCCGCCATCATGGCGCAGCCGGCGGGCACCGTGCGTGGGCAGATCAGGCTCACTGAGCAAGGTGAGGTCATTGGCTCCAAATACGCCAACCCCGATATCGGGCGGCGCAACCTCGAGACTTTGGTTGCCGCCACCCTAGAGTCCACCTTGTTGCCGCCCAGTGCGCAGACCAAGCCTGTCTACTTGGAAACGGCCGAGTTTCTCTCGCAAACCAGCATGGCGGTTTATCGGTCATTGGTTTATGACACACCCCGATTCGCCGAGTTCTTTTTTGCTGCCACACCTCTCAAAGAGCTGGCCAACCTGAACATTGGTTCGCGCCCTGCCTCGCGCAAACCCAGCCAGCGCATCGAAGACTTGCGCGCCATTCCGTGGGGCTTCAGCTGGGGACAAAGCCGACTCAACTTGCCCGGCTGGTATGGCTTTGGTTCAGCCGTCATCACGTTCCTCGACGCGCCCAACCCAACCGACCCCAAACTGGGCACCCGCGCTCAGCGCCTCAGCCACCTGCGGGCGATGGTCAAAGAGTGGCCCTTTTTTGCCAATTTGCTGTCCAACATCGACATGGTGCTGGCCAAGAGCGATTTGGCCTTGGCCTCACGGTATGCCGAGCTGGTCAGCGACGCGCGCCTGCGCCAGCGCATTTCAGCACGCATCGAAGAAGAGTGGCACCGCACGGCTGACGCCTTGACGCTGTTGACTGGGCACAAGCAACGCCTGGCGGACAACCCCGCCTTGCGCCGCTCGATCGAACACCGCTTTCCATACATTGACCCGCTGCACCATGTGCAAGTCGAGTTGATGCGGCGCTCGCGCGCCGGTGACGAAAACGAGCGCGTCCAACGCGGCATTCACATCAGCATCAACGGCATCGCCGCAGGGGTTCGCAACACGGGCTGAGTGCGCGAAAACTACGAGCGATGCCAAGCGCCTAAAATCAGGGTTTTCGCACCGATCACTGAAAGCCATGGCATCCAACAACCAACTCGACACCAAATCGCAAGCGTGGTCCGCGCTGTTCTCTGAGCCCATGAGCGAGCTGGTCAAGCGCTACACCGCCAGCGTCTTTTTCGACAAGCGACTGGCCAATGCAGACATCCGCGGCTCGTTGGCCCACGCCGAGATGCTTCATGCGGTCGACTGCTTGACGGCCGAAGATTTGGCATCGATTCAAGGTGGCCTGCATCAAATCCAGGCCGAAATTGAAAGCGGCGCCTTTGAGTGGCAATTGGATTTAGAGGACGTGCACCTCAACATCGAGGCCCGCTTGACTCAGCTGGTCGGCGACGCTGGCAAGCGCTTGCACACGGGGCGCAGCCGCAACGATCAAGTGGCCACAGACATCCGCTTGTGGCTGCGCGATGAAATCGACACCATCATCGACTTGCTCAACGAACTGCAGCGGGCTTTGGTCGACGTCGCGCAACGCCACGTGGACGTGATCTTGCCGGGCTTCACCCACTTGCAAGTAGCCCAGCCTGTGAGCTTTGCCCACCACCTGCTGGCCTACGTTGAAATGTTCGCCCGCGACGCCGAGCGCATGGCTGACGTGCGCAAGCGCACCAACCGCCTGCCGCTGGGCAGTGCAGCGTTGGCAGGCACCACCTACCCGCTGGACCGCGAGCGCGTGGCCAAAGCGCTGGACATGGTCGACGCAGAGGGTCACCCACAACTGTGTCAAAACAGCCTAGACGCTGTGAGCGACCGCGACTTTGCCATCGAATTCACCAGCGCCGCCAGCTTGGTGATGGTGCACATCAGCCGCCTCAGCGAAGAGCTGATTGTCTGGATGAGCCAGAACTTTGGGTTTATCCAAATCGCAGACCGCTTCACCACCGGCAGTTCGATCATGCCGCAGAAGAAGAACCCGGACGTCCCTGAGTTGGCGCGCGGTAAAACGGGGCGCGTGGTGGGCCACCTCATGGGCTTGATCACCCTCATGAAAGGCCAACCACTGGCCTACAACAAAGACAACCAAGAAGACAAAGAGCCTTTGTTTGACACCGTTGACACCCTGAAAGATACCTTGCGCATCTTTGCCGAAATGATCGGCGGACAGGCCACCGCCTCGGGCGAAAAAGAGGGTGGCATCCGCGTCAACGCAGCAGCCATGCGCGCTGCGGCCCAAAAAGGCTATGCCACTGCAACGGATTTGGCCGACTATCTGGTCAAAAAGGGTTTGCCATTTCGAGATGCTCACGAGGTCGTGGCCCACGCGGTCAAAACCGCTCAGGCGCAAGGGGTCGACTTGTCCGAGCTCAGTCTAGAAACCCTGCAGTCATTCGATGCCCGCATTGAGTCTGATGTATTTGGCCCACTCAGCCTCGAAGGCTCTATGGGTGCGCGCGCGACATTGGGCGGCACGGCGCCCAGCCAAATTCACGCTCAATTGAAGCGCCACCTCGCACGCTTGGCGTGAGCTGCTGGCTGGGTGGGTCTAGGGCGTTGGGCGCCGCCTGACCGCCGCCCCACACCAAAGGGTTTGCCTGCTTGCGCGATGCCATAAGCCCACGTCGGCAGCCCTGAGTGGGCACTCACACCACTGACGTCACATCGAACAACCGACCGCATTCACCCTCAGGGCCGCCCTCAATAGTGGGGTGGCAATTCATCGCGCGGGGTCCCCCCCTGCCCTGAGTCAGGGTTGACCTCCAACTGGGCGCGCAAGGTTTGAACCTCTTGGCGCAGACGCTCCACCAGCAGCTGCTGGCGATAGAGCTCGGCACTGAGTTGGTCCATGGCGTCTTCTTGGTAGGCGGCCTTGACCTCTAGGCTCTCTAAGCGCGCTTGTGTGTCTTGAGGCATGGGCTCACTCGCCTCTCTTGGGTCGGCGTTATCATTCATACCTCTATTGGACACGATTTGCGTGCAGATGTGCGCCGAACGACACCCAACAACTGACACACACAAAAGCCTAGAGAGAGTCGCCATGGAAACTGCATCTCAGCCCTCAGCGCCCCCTGTCATTGATTTGTCATGGTCGGATGAACTCAAAACCGGCGATGCCCGCATGGACGAGACCCATGTTGAGTTCATCGATATGCTCAACGCCATCAAGGCGTTGCCTGCGGACCAACAGCTCGAGCCCTATCAGGCTTTTTACCAACACACGGTTGAACACTTCGCGCAAGAAGAGCGCTGGATGCTGGCCACCGGCTTCACGGCCGACAACTGCCACGCCTCGCACCACGAGACCATTCTCGAGACCATGCGCGCCGTCGAAGAGCACTATCAAAAGGGCGATACCGAGATCATCAGCCGCATGATGGACGCCATGGCAGAGTGGTTTCCCGGGCATGCCAACAGCATGGACCGTGGCTTGGCGCAGCACCTCAACTCAGTGGGCTTTGACAGCGCAACCGAGACAGTGGCCGACCCCAGCTTGCTGAAAAACGTGGTCATGAGTGGCTGCGGCAGCGTGACCTGTACCGACTGACCTAAACCCAGTGGGTTCACACCCCTGCGTTGGCTCCAGCAGCGCTCGGGCTGGCATCTGCGGTTCATGCAGGCCCTGCGCGCACCTTTGGACGCAGCGCGCTTTCAACCCCGACTTGGCTTGAGACGCCCGGCAAACCGATCGCTCCACAATGGGCTTGCGTAGGCCTGCATGGGCCTGCGACAAGCAGGGTGTCCCGCACCGCCAGGGCTGGTGTAAATTATTTCAACGCGCCATGTCACGCTTTCACAAGCGCATGAGGGCGGGTCGCGCTAACATGCACCGGTTGCGTTTACAACCACATCAACGACCACGGAGACCCAACTTATGAGCGTCATCACCAACATTGAAGACCTGCGCGTCATGGCCCAACGCCGAGTGCCACGCATGTTTTATGACTATGCCGACTCAGGCAGTTGGACAGAGTCCACGTACCGGGCCAACGAGAGCGACTTTCAAAAGATCAAGTTGCGCCAGCGGGTCGCCGTCAACTTAGAGAACCGCAGCACAGTGACCACCATGATCGGCGAAAAGGTCGCCATGCCTGTGGCGATCGCGCCCACTGGGCTCACGGGTATGCAACACGCTGACGGTGAGATGTTGGCAGCCAAGGCGGCCAAAGCGTTTGGCGTGCCCTTCACCCTGTCCACCATGAGCATTTGCTCTATCGAAGACGTATCTAGAGCCACAGGTGGTCATCCATTTTGGTTTCAGCTCTATGTCATGAAAGACCGCGAGTTCATCAACCGCCTCATCGACCGAGCCAAGGCCGCCAACTGCTCGGCACTGGTGTTGACCTTGGATCTGCAAATACTGGGGCAACGCCACAAAGACCTGAAAAACGGCCTCTCAGCGCCGCCCAAGCCCACGTTGGCCAATATCATCAACTTGCTGACCAAGCCACGGTGGTGTTTGGGCATGGCTGGCACGCCTCGGCGCCAATTTGGCAACATCGTTGGCCACGTCAGTGGCGTCGACAACATGGGTGATCTGGCCTCGTGGACCGCGTCTCAATTCGACCCCGCCCTCAATTGGGGCGACATCGAGTGGATCAAGCAACGCTGGGGTGGCAAGTTGATCATCAAAGGCATCATGGATGAGCGCGACGCCAAGCATTGCGTCGAAGCTGGCGCAGATGCGCTGATCGTCTCCAACCACGGGGGCCGCCAGTTGGACGGTGCAGAGTCAAGCATTGAAGTCTTGCCTCGCATCGTGGACGCAGTGGGTCAGCAAATCGAGGTCCACATGGATGGCGGTATCCGCAGTGGTCAAGACGTCTTGAAGGCACGGGCTCTGGGCGCCCAGGGCACTTACATCGGCCGGGCTTTCCTCTATGGCTTAGGCGCCATGGGTGAAGCAGGCGTGACCAAGGCGCTTGAAATCATTCACCGCGAGCTGGATCTGACCATGGCTTTTTGTGGGCGAACCCGCATCGACGACATCAAGTCGGATGTGCTCGTCTGATCCCAGCCACAGGGTCCGCGCTGTATTGCGCCTCATTTTTTCAATGCCCCACGCTTCGGTAACCCAATGAAACAACCTTTTGAATCCGTCAGCCTTGGCAACAGTGGGCTGTCTGTCACGCCCATTTGCCTTGGCACCATGACCTTTGGCGAGCAAGTCAACGAGGCCTTGGCTTTTCGTATCATGGACCGCGCCGTCGAACGCGGCGTGACCTTTTTTGACACAGCAGAAATTTACGCGGTGCCAACCAAAGCGGAGACGTTTGGTGCAACCGAGGCCATTTTGGGCCGCTGGTTTGCCGCGAGGCCAGGCATGCGCGAGCGCATCACGCTGGCATCTAAGGTCGCCGGACCCTCACGCGGCATGCCATGGGTGCGTGAGGGCAAGGGCATGACGGCGCAAGACATCCACGCCTCGCTGGACGCCAGCCTCCAACGCCTGCAAACAGACGCCATCGACCTCTATCAAATCCATTGGCCAGAGCGGCATGTACCCGCTTTTGGCAACATGACTTATGACCCCCAAAATGAGCGGAGTCAAACCTCTATTCACGAGCAACTCGATGCGCTGGCGCAAGCCGTGAAGGCCGGCAAAGTCAAAGCCATCGGTCTTTCGAATGAAACGCCCTATGGCGTGCACGAATTCGTGCGCTTGGCCGAGCAACATGGGCTGCCACGGGTGGCTTCGATCCAAAACGTGTACTGCTTGGTCAATCGCACATTTGAAAATGCCTTGGATGAAACCTGTCATCGCCTGAATGTGCCATTGCTGGCGTACTCACCGCTGGGCTTTGGCCTGCTGAGTGGCAAATACGACCAATCTGGACTCACGGGTTTGGGGGCTCCGAGCCAAGCGCGGCTGACCCAATACGAGTCGGTTCGCCAACAGCGATGGGGCAGGCCCGACGCGCTTGAGGCCGCGCGGGCATACAACCAACTGGCTCGCGACCACGGCTTGACACCCACCGCATTGGCCTTGGCGTTTTGTTACCGAAACTGGCGCGTCGCCAGCACCATCATTGGGGTCACCTCGATTGAGCAGCTGGACGAAGACATTGACGCATGGTCAACTGAATTGACCCCAGAACTGTTGCAAGCCATAGATGCCATTCGCTGGCGCTACCGCGACCCGGCCATCTGAGGTCGCGCCTGCTGGCGCAGGTCCGCGGCAGGTGGCAGTTGGGGAACAGCGGGCTGCGGTGGCGCAATCGCCACCTCAGCGTCACCGCAACCATTAGCCCAGCTGTGTAACGCCACCCATGTAGGGGCGCAAGGCTTCGGGTATGCGCACCGAGCCATCGGCTTGTTGGTGGTTTTCTAGCACAGCGACCAAAGTGCGCCCCACCGCAAGCCCTGAGCCATTGAGGGTGTGCACCCACTCGTTTTTACCCTGTGCGTTCTTGAATCGCGCTTGCATGCGGCGTGACTGGAAAGACTGGCAATTTGAAATCGAGCTGATCTCTCGGTAGGTCTGTTGCGCGGGCAACCAGACTTCGATGTCATGTGTTTTGGTCGCACCAAAGCCCATGTCACCTGTACACAGCTTGACCACCCGATAAGGCAGCTCGAGCTTTTGCAGTATGGCCTCCGCGTGGCCGGTCATGGCTTGCAAAGCGGCTTCGCTTTGCTCAGGGTGGACCACTTGCACCATCTCTACTTTGTCAAACTGGTGTTGGCGAATCATGCCGCGTGTATCGCGACCCGCAGACCCCGCTTCGCTTCGAAAGCAAGGCGTATGCGCCGTGAGCATGATCGGCAAGTCGGCCTCAGCGAGTATTTCATCGCGCACCAAATTGGTCAGCGGCACCTCTGAAGTGGGGATCAGATACAAAGCGGCATCCTTGCTAAGGCCTTCGGTCTCACCCTCTTGTCCACCTTTGATGGCGGCAAACAAGTCTTGCTCAAACTTAGGCAATTGCCCCGTACCGAGCAACGAAGTGGCGTTGACCATGTAGGGCACATAGCACTCGGTGTAACCATGCTCTTGGGTTTGAACGTCGAGCATGAACTGCGCCAAGGCGCGGTGCAGGCGTGCGATACCGCCGCGCATCACCGTGAAGCGAGAACCCGACAATTTGGCGCCGGCTTCAAAGTCAAGCCCCAAGGGCAAACCCAAATCCACGTGGTCCTTGGCCTCAAAACCCAAATTTGCAGGGTTTCCGCCTTCGCCAACGGTGGGCGCCCAACGGCGCAACTCAACGTTGTCAGCTTCGTCGCTGCCAACTGGCACGTCGTCTTGAGGCAAGTTAGGCACCGCCAACAACATGGCGTTCAATTGGCTTTGAATTTCATCTAAGCGGGTAGCAGATTGCTCGAGTTCGGCCTTCATGGCAGCGACCTGCGCCATCACCGCTTCGGCAGACTCGCCCTTGGCCTTGAGCTGACCGATCTGTTTGGACAAGGCGTTGCGCTGAGCCTGCAGCTCTTCGGTGCGGACCTGAATCGTCTTGCGCTCACCTTCAAGCGATTGAAAGAGCGCGACATCCAAAAAGGGCTGCGGGCTCTTGCGGGTTTGCAACTTGGCGATCACCGCGTCGATGTCTTTGCGAAGCAATTGAATGTCAATCATTGAAGTTCTCAATAAAAATAAAAATATGACCTGATCAGGCGTCTGTCTTCAAGCCCTTTGGCATGGGGAAATGCATCGTTTCCTCTGCACCAGGCAGCTGTCGAATCGCTGTCGCACCCCACCCACGCAATCGCGCAATGACACCTTGGACCAAGACATCGGGCGCAGAGGCGCCAGCGGTCAAGCCAATCGTTTGGACCCCTTCCAACCACTCGCTTTTCAGGTCGTCTGCGCTATCAACCATGTACGCAGGGGTGCCAAGGCGATCCGCAACTTCGCGCAAGCGATTGCTGTTGGAACTTGTCGGACTGCCCACAACAATCACCACATCGACCTGCTTTGACATCAGCTTCACGGCATCTTGGCGGTTTTGTGTGGCGTAGCAAATGTCTTGCTGCTTGGGCTCTCGCACTTGCGGAAAGCGCTGCTTGATGGCCGCCAAAATTTCAATTGTGTCGTCCACACTGAGTGTGGTCTGCGTCACGACGGCCAAGCGCTCAGTTTGGCGTGGCTGTACGCACGCCACGTCTTCGACATCTTCGACCAAGTGAATGCCCTCGTGCAATTGACCCATGGTGCCCTCAACTTCAGGGTGCCCCTTGTGGCCAATCATCAAAAATTCGTAGCCCTCTTTGGACAACTTCGCGACCTCGACGTGTACTTTTGAGACCAAAGGGCAGGTCGCATCAAACACCTGAAAACCCAAGCGACTGGCCTCGTCTTTGATCGCTTTGCTCACACCGTGGGCTGAGAACACCAGCGTCGCGCCAGGTGGGACGTCACTCAGTTCCTCAATGAATATGGCCCCTTTGGACTTGAGGTCGTCGACCACGTAGGTGTTGTGAACGATTTCGTGGCGCACGTAAATAGGCGCACCAAATTTAGCCAACGCCGCCTCGACGATGTCAATCGCACGATCCACCCCGGCGCAAAAGCCACGCGGCTGCGCCAACACAATTTCTTGCGCCTCGGGCATCACAACACCCCAATCAGTTTGACTTCGAACCGCACAGCGCGGCCCGCCAGCGGGTGGTTGAAATCAAACTGCAGCGACTGCCCTTGGGCCTCGACTGCGATCAACGTGCCCGCCATGTTGGGACCGTCTTGGGGCGCAGGAAACTGCACCACATCGCCCACTGAATAAGTCTGCTCCGCGCCGCCCAACTGATCGATCAAGCTGCGGGCCACCCACTGCACCAAGTCGGGGTTGTGTGGACCAAATGCTTCGCCCTCGGGCAGTTCAATGACCGTGTGGCTGCCTTCTTCAAGGCCAATCAAGCGGCTCTCTAACGCCTGCGACAGCTCGCCCGCCCCCATGCTCAAAGTGGCAGGCTTGTCGCCAAAGGTGTTGATGTAGTCGTCACCATCAATGGAGCTGAGGCGATAGTGGAGCGTCAAGAATGACTGGTCTTCGACACGATTCATGAATTAGTCGCCAATCTGGAGGGCTGGTTAACTCGGCTGGCTTGCCAAGCACTGGCCACCCCGATACAAGGGTGAAAAACCTCTATTTTAGGTCGCCCAAGGATCGCGCAGGCAGCCCATATGCTTCAACCCCAATCCCATCCCGACTTGCATGCGCTGATGCCGCGCGAAAAAGCACTCATGCATGGGATCGAGAGCCTTGACGATGTGGAGCTGTTGGCCTTGCTGCTGCGCACAGGCATCGCGGGCGTGCCAGTCAAGGCTTTGGCAGCAGACATCTTGCAACGCTTTCATGGGTTGGCTGGTTTGCTTCACGCAGAGGGCATCGCACTGCAAGACGTCAAAGGTCTGGGGCCTGCCAAACGCGCCGAGCTCATGGCTGTCATGGAGCTGGCCAAGCGCGGCATGAAGCAAGCCCTCAGCGAGCAGCCCGTTTTTCATCAGGTACAGGCTGTGGCCGAGTACCTGCAGCTTCATTTGGCCATGCGGGCGCACGAGGTGTTTGCGGTGTTGTTCTTGGACAGCCAACACCGCTTGATTGCCTACGAGCCGATGTTTCGCGGCACACTCAGTCAAACCAGCGTTTACCCACGAGAGGTGGTGATGCGCGCGTTGCAACTGCACGCCGGCGCGCTGATCTTGGCGCACAACCACCCCAGTGGCTCGCTCGCCCCTTCAGACGCTGACATACAGCTCACACACCGCCTGCAGGCCGCACTCGGATTGGTCGATATTCCTGTGCTCGATCACGTCATTGTGGGCCCCCATGGCTACACATCCTTGCAAAGCCAAGGGCTGCTTCAGTGACAAGCGTTTGGCGCTACGATGGTGGCGTTATGAAGGCCAAAGGATTCGATCAACTCAAGCAGTTTTACCGCGAGATCAAAGCTTCGCGTGTGGCTGCCCAAGAGCAGGCGAGGCTGCTGCGCGAGGAGCAATTGCGCGCAGAGCGCGAGCGCCAGTTGTTCGCCCACACGGTAGGACCTATCACCCCTTTGCGCGCCCATGAACGCGCCCAGCCCCAAACACTCAAGGTTCCCACACGCCCCTTGCAGCGCGAGCGCGACGACAGGGCCGCATTGCGCGAATCGATCTCAGATGACTTCGATGTCGAGTCGCTGTTAGAGACCGATGAGGCGCTCAGTTTTCGCCAGCCTGGCGTGGGCCCCGATGTGGTGCGCAAATTGCGCAAGGGTCACTGGTCGCTGCAAGGGCAAATCGACCTGCATGGCATGCGCACAGACGATGCCCGTGAGGCCCTGAGTCAATTCATTCAACATGCCCACAAAAACGAATGGCGATGTGTGCGCGTGGTGCATGGGAAAGGGCTGGGTTCTCCCGGCAAAAGCCCGGTGCTGAAACCCAAAGCCTTGCGGTGGCTGGCCCAAAGAGAAGACGTGGTGGCATTCGTGCAAGCAAGGGCCTGTGATGGCGGCGCGGGTGCTTTGATCGTGCTGCTCAAATACGCCACACGCCAAAGCTCACGCCGACAAAGCCCGCTGGTGGCGAGCGCACCACGCCAAACCTGAGGCAATCGCTTCCCGACCAAGCCGATTCCTCAGCGCTGCTTAGCCACAGCGCCGGGGGGACCTGCGCAAGCCAGTACGCCGCGCTTGGGCATCAAGGGTGTTGCGATTGTCTGAGTGTCTGCCACACGGGCATGCTGAGTACGCCGCGCAAACTCCAGTACCCGGTTGCCAGCGCCAACAGTGCGCCTACCGCAGCACCTGCTGGCACCCACCAAAGCGTTGCGGTCCAAGGGAACTGAAACACCCAGCGCGCCAATGCCGCTCCCATCAACCATGCTGCACTGGCTGCCAGAGCGCCAGCCAGCGCACCCAGTCCCAAGAGCTCGACCCGCAACATCGATCGCAATTGCGGCGCACGCGCACCCAGCGCTCGATAAGTCGCCATTTCTTGCACCCGTTGCGCACGGGTAGAAACCAGTGTCGACACCAGCACCACCAAGCCAGCCAACACACCAAAGCCAAACAAAAACTCAACCGCTGCAATCACCTGGTTCAATATGCCCTGAACTTGCGCAACGGTTCGCGTGGTGTCAATTTGTGTGACGTTTGGAAAGGTGCGAATCAATGCGCTGTCCAACGACCTGTCACCCACTCGCGCACCATCGGGCGAGCGATAGGCTGCGATGTACGTGGTGGGCCAGGCTGGCTCGTCGGCCACTGGGAACATGGCAAAGAAATTGACCCGCATGCTAGCCCAGTCGACCTTTCGCACGCTGGTGATGCGGCGCACCTCGATGCGACCCGCGATATCAAAAGCAATCTCGTCCCCCAGCTCCAAGCCAAGGGTATCCATGATTCCCTCCTCCATGCTCACGCCCAGCGCATCGTTGGCGGTCCATTCGCCAGCGACAATTTCGTTGTGCATCGGAGGCTGTGCGGCAAAAGACAGGTTGAACTCGCGAGCCGCCAACCGTTGGGCCCGGGTATCGTCGAACTGCTCAGCCTGAACTGCTTCGCCGTTGTGTTGTACCCAACGACCTCGAACCATGGGGTACCAATCCATCCCCTCGATTCCTGCACCGCGCAAGAAGCCCTGAAAGTCATCGGCTTGATCGCGCTGCACATTGATCACGAAGCGGTTGGGCGCATCGGGTGGTGTCGCCGCACGCCAGCTGTCAATCAAATCTGTGCGCAAGAGCAACAACAGCATCAAAGTCATCAAGCCCAACGCCACCGAGCCGACTTGCACCACAGCCAGCCCTGGTCGGGCTGCAAGCGCGCGGGTCGCCAACAGCCAAGGCGCTGACGCCCAGCGGGGGCTTACCAACCGCTGCAACCCCATCACCGCCAAGGCCGCTGCGCCTGCAAACACAGCGCCAGCGGCCAAAACACCGGCTGCACTGATCAGCCCCAAACGCCACTGTCCTGCCGCCCAGACCATCAGCGCGGTCAAACTGAGCACACCCAGCACAGCCATCAGCATGGGCGCCAAACGTGCCTCACCCAGGTCACGGCGCATCACCCGCAGCGGGGGCACGCGTGCCAATTGCAAAACGGTTGGCATACCAAAACTCACCATCAACGCGCCGCCCAAGCCCAAACCCAAAAGCACAGGGCCCAAGCCCGGCGCGGGCAACGCCACCTTGAGCAGCGTTCCGAGCAACGCCACAAAGACGTGGTGCATGGCCCAGCCCACCAGCAAGCCCAGGGCACTGGCGAGTAAGCCAACCAAAATCAACTCAAACGCGAATGCGTACGCCATGGTGCGCTGCGGGACACCCAACACCCGATACAGGGCGCACGCATCTAGCCTGGACTGCGCGAAATGGCGCGCGCCATTGGCAACGGCCACGGCGCACAACACCACCGTCAACATCGCAACCAAGTTGAGAAAGTCGCGCGCGCGGTCAAGCGTTTGCGTGGTTTCAGGGCGCCCACCTTCTAACGAGTCCAAGCGCGCGCCTTTGAGTGCATCCGCGTCAATCGCCTCTTGAACCTGTTGCTCAAACGCAGCCACCGCGGCGGGCTCGCCGGCCACGGCCAAACGGTGGGTGACTCGGCTGGCAGGCTGTATCAGTGCAGTGGTTTCGAGGTCGGCCATACTCATCATCACGCGCGGCGAGAAGCTGACAAACCCACCACCGCGATCGGTCTCTAGGTCAATGACGCGCGTCACGCGCAGGCGTGCATCGCCCAACCACACCTCGTCGCCCAAGCCGATGGCAAGCGCATCTAAGATGGGCGGGTCCACCCAAACCGTACCTGCCGCGGGCCCCTCGGTCATGGATTCGGGGCTTGCATCGAGCGCCGAGCGCGCGAGCAGCTCACCCTTGAGTGGGTAGCCCGCGTCGACAGACTTCAGGGCGACCAGCCTGGTCTCGCCACCTTGCTCATCCAAGGCCCTGACCATCGTCGGGAAAGTCATCCAAGTCGCCACCTGCAGCCCAGCCGCTTGTGCCCGCTGAGTCCATTGGCCGTCTAGGCGCTGATCACTGCGCAAGACGGCATCGCCGCCCAGCAGCGACTGCGCATCGCGCTGCAAGCCGCCTTGCAAGCGATCGGCAAAAAACGCCACGGCGGTGAGCGCAGCCACGGCCAATGCCACTGCCACCCAGAGCATGTTCAAGTCACCCGCGATCGCATCGCGGCGCGTCATGCGCCAGCCCATCAGCCAAGGGCCCATGCGGTGGCCTTGGGAAGCGCGAACGGCCGCTGTTGCGGGGCGAGAAGATGCGGTGGGGTTGGACATAGGGGATAACCATAACCGAGGGACGATGACTCGGAATGTCGATGCGATGTTGTCGCCACAAACCGTGTGGAAATGACGCTGATTCGGCACCCAGCTCACCGCTACCGCGGCCACAGCCGCGCAACGGCGCTCCTACAATAGCGTCGCCACTCTAAGCCACACCTCATGAACCTGCCCCCACTACCCCACAACTGGCTAGCCGACTGGCCGAGCGCCAAGAGGGTCGAATGCGCCATGAGCGATTACTCTGCCTTGCCACGTGGCAAGGTGGTCTCTTGCGATGCATTCGAGGCGGAGCAGGGTTGTCGCATCTCAAGCGCGCTTTGGGGTTTGGAGCTCAGCGGTGAAGTCGCCGAAGCGGTGATGGGGCCCATCGTTCCCCACAATTTTGCCGACATGCGCATGCGCGCCGACGGCTCAACGCTGCGCCCCAAAGCGGGCCGAAGCACAGAGCTTTCTGTGATTTGTGAGCCCGAGGGCCCACTTGCTGAGGCCGCCAACGGCGGCTTCATTGACGCGCAAGACCTATCGCCGCGCGCTGCACTCAGGCGGGTGTTGGCGCAGTGGAAACAGCACGGCTGGCGCGCCACAGTGGCGCCCGAGCTTGAGTTTTTTTTGCTCCAACCCCACCCAGAGCAAGTGGGCGCTTGGCTCGCGGCAAGACCGGCGCCGCACATGTGGGTCAGAGAGCACGCCTGTGAATCCAACAGCCTAGAGCGCTTGGGCCACTTCAATGCATTTTTTGACGCGGTCTACGCACACGCAGAAGCGCTGGCGATTCCGCTGAGCGGGCACGACCATGAGGCTGCGTTGTCTCAATTCGAAATCAACCTGCTGCCTGCGGACCCGTTGAGCCAAGCAGATGCGGTGTTTCGGCTCAAAACCGTCATCAAACAGTGCGCAGCACAGCAGGGCTTCGTGGCAAGCTTTGCGCCAAAACCATTCACCAACGATCCGGGCACTGGTATGCATTGGCACATCAGCGTGCAACAAGACGCCACTTGGCCACACGTGTTTGCACAACCTGACGGCTCATCGTCTGCGGCGTTGACCCAGTTTGCCGCCGGCATACAACAGCACCTGTGTGAGGCCATGGCTTTGCTTGCGCCCCACGATGCGTCATACCGCCGCATTTTGCTGGCCGATGCAGCGCCGACCACTGCCAGTTTTGGCGACGATGACAGGGCCCTGGCGTTGCGGGTGCCCTCCAGTGGACCTGAAAGTCGGCGCATTGAACTGCGCTTGGCCGGCGGCGACAGCAACCCTTATTTGGTGCTGGCTGTGGCGCTGGGCTTGGGATTGAGGGGCCACCAAACAGGCGCTCAGTTGCAAACGCCTACGCCGCCCTTACCCACCGATCTCACCAGCGCCTTGCAGCTGCTAGAGCAAAGCAAAGTCTTGCGTGCCGTGCTGGGCAACCCTTTGATTGATGCCTTTGTCGGCGTGGCGCGGACCGAGCAAGCCGTGCGCATGGCTCACCCCGGTGGGCCTGAGCTGTGGGACCAGCTGCACCTCACCGAAAACGCCTGAAGCGCCAGCGCCGTGCTGCGCACTTTGCAGCGATCAGGTATCGGCGCTGACCCGAATGGTGGGAAATTTGTGGCTGTAGTCTTTGGCCTGCGTCGCCACTTTGGCCGCGATCTTCAGTGCGACGGTGGTGTAGAGCCCGGTCAATTCAGAGTCGGGAGCGGCGGCAACCGTCGGACAGCCCGCATCTGCGTCAGCCCGAATGCGGGCGTGCAGCGGCAAGCCGCCCAATGACTCCAAGCCCCGTTGCGCAGCCATGGCCTCAGCCCCGCCTCTACCAAAGATCGCCTCTTGGTGACCGCAATTGGGGCAGCAATACATCGCCATGTTTTCCACCACGCCCAAGACAGGCACGCTGACTTTTTCAAACATGGCCACCGCTTTGGTCGCATCTGCAAGGGCCAAGTCTTGGGGCGTGGTGACGATCACTGCGCCAGTGACCGGCATTTTTTGCGCCAATGACAACTGAATGTCGCCTGTGCCAGGCGGCAAATCGACGATCAAATAATCCAAGTCGTCCCAAGCGGTTTGGCGAAACAGTTGCTCAAGCGCTTGCACCGCCATGGGGCCGCGCCAAACCAAGGCGCTGTCAGCTGGCACCAAAAAACCGACCGACATGAGTTGCAGGCCGTGGGCATGGAGTGGCTTCATGAGCTTGCCATCGGTGACCTCTGGCTTTTGGAACACGCCCATCACTGTGGGCACGCTGGGGCCGTAAATATCTGCATCCAACAGCCCCACTCGCGCGCCTTGCGCGGCCAGCGCCAAGGCCAAATTGGCCGACACCGTGGACTTGCCAACCCCCCCTTTGCCAGAGCCCACGGCAATGACATTTTTCACGCCGGGGATGGTTTGCACGCCGCCTTGCACTTGGTGCGCCACCACCCGGTGTTGGATGCTGAGGGCCAGCCCATTCACCCCTTGCGGCGCCCCGCCCTGCGTTTGCAGGTGATCCCACAGACTGGTCTGCCAAACGGCGGCTTGGCCAGCGGCCGGGTAGCCCAATGTCAGGTGGACATGAGCCAAGTCGCCTTGCACATTGACTTCAATTTTCGCCTTGTCTTGTGCCAGCGTTTGGTGAGTGAAAGGGTCCACAAAAGTGGCCAGTTGTTGTGCGATTTGTTCTGTATTCATATCGCTATTGTCTTGCATGGCCGCGTCCATTTGGCCATCGGGGTTTTGCGTGGGCAGCGAGGGCTGCATTGAGCCAGCTGTACCAAGCCGGTTGGCACCCGACCATGGGGCTACACCATGGCCATGCATTGAATGCTGGCGCCCAAGGCTCGGGCTTGTAAGGCCGCAGATGCGGTCCTCAGAGGACCGGCGTACACGTGCTCTAAAATCTTGGCTTCATTCAAAAACGACTGCACCCCATGAGCCAGCGCCGCATTTTCGTCACCACCGCACTGCCCTACGCCAATGGCAACTTTCACATTGGTCACATCATGGAGTACATCCAAGCCGACGTTTGGGTGCGGTTCCAGCGCATGATGGGGCACGAGGTTCATTTTGTTTGCGCTGATGACGCACATGGCGCGCCGATCATGATCGCGGCAGAAAAAGCACAAAAAACACCACAGCAATTTGTCGCAGATATTGCGTCGGGTCGAAAGCCTTACCTCGACGGCTTTCACATTCAGTTCGACAACTGGCACTCAACAGACGGCGCCGAAAACCACGAACTCGCCCAAGAAATCTACAAAAAGCTGCGCGACAACGACCTGATCGACGTGCGCACCATCGAGCAGTTTTTCGATCCCGAAAAACAAATGTTCTTGCCCGACCGCTTCATCAAGGGCGAGTG
>CBFIFT010000001.1:26026-57600 GCA_965661935.1 Burkholderiaceae bacterium
TAAGTGCGGTGCAGCCGACCAATACGGCGACTCTTGTGAGTCGTGTGGGGCGGTCTACTCACCCACCGAGCTCAAACAGCCTTACTCGGCGCTATCGGGTGCGACGCCAGTATTGAAGCAGTCTGAGCACTACTTTTTCAAACTATCCGATGAGCGCTGCAAGGCGTTTTTGCAAGAATGGACCCACAGCCCTCGGCGACTGCAGCCTGAGGTGCTCAACAAGATCAAAGAGTGGTTCGAGGTCAACGAAGACGGCACGGGTGGACTCAGCGATTGGGACATCAGCCGAGACGCGCCCTACTTTGGCATTGAGATACCCGATGCACCGGGCAAGTACTTTTACGTCTGGCTCGATGCGCCCATTGGGTATTTGGCATCGTTGAAGAATTACTTTGCCAAGACAGGACAAGATTTCGAGGCCTTCTTGAACGATCCTCAAACCGAGCAAGTTCATTTCATCGGCAAAGACATCACCTACTTTCACACCTTGTTCTGGCCGGCCACCCTGCATTTCTCTGGACGCAAGACCCCTGACCACGTTTTTGTGCATGGCTTCTTGACCGTCTCTGGCGAAAAAATGAGCAAGAGCCGCGGCACCGGTCTAGACCCATTGAAGTACTTGGCCATTGGCATGGACGCAGAGTGGCTGCGGTATTACATCTCCGCCAAGATCAACGGACGCAACGAAGACATTGACTTCAACCCCGAGGATTTTTTGGCACGCGTCAACAGCGACTTGGTGGGCAAGTTTGTCAACATCGCCAGCCGCAGTGCTGGCTTCATCGCCAAACGTTTTGATGGCGAACTGGGCGACTTGGATGAACAAGGCAGCCAGTTGGTGACCCAATTGCAAAGCGCCTTGCCACAGGTGGCCAAGCTCTACGATCAGCGCGATACCGCCCGGGCGTTGCGCGACATCATGGCCTTGGCCGATCAGGTCAACGCCTACATCGCTGAACACCAACCTTGGGTGCTAGCCAAAAACCCAGACGCCACCGCCCAGCTGCATGCGGTGTGTTCGGCTTGTATCGAGGCATTTCGTTTGTTGACACTGATGCTCAAGCCCACACTGCCGCGCGTGTCCGCGGCGGTTGAGCAGTTTTTGAGCATTGAACCACTCACCTTTGCCCATGGCGAGCAGCTGCTTGGCAAAGGCCACCGAATTGGCCAGTACCAGCACCTGATGCAGCGCGTCACTGAAGACCAGCTCGAGCAATTGTTTGAGGCACCTGCGCCCGCTGCGTTACCAGCCCCTGGCGGCGAGACCATCGGCGAAACCATCACCATCGATGACTTCGCCAAAGTCGATTTGCGCATTGCCAAGATCGTTGAATGCTCAGCCGTAGAGGGCTCAACCAAGTTGTTGCGCTTGATGCTCGACGCGGGTGAAGGGCGTTTGCGGCAGGTGTTTTCTGGCATCGCTAGCGCCTATGCGCCAGCTGACTTGGTTGGCAAACACACCGTGATGGTGGCCAACCTCGCACCCCGAAAGATGAAGTTCGGCGTCTCTGAAGGCATGGTGCTCGCCGCCAGCCACCAAGATGAAAAGAGCCACCCCGGCATCTACATCCTGGAACCCATAGCGGGTGCACAGCCAGGTATGCGCGTGCGCTGAGGAAGGGCAGCAACGGCTGCACCCCAGCCGCGCTAAGCGCTAAACTGCCATTTGTGTCCAACAATGGTGGCGCGGCTACGCACCTTCGTCATGGCTTCCCCCCTGCTTGAGTTTCGCCCCAAGATCATAGATGCCCTGCATGGCTACAACCGCGAGCGGCTCGCGCGCGATGTCAGCGCGGGTGTCACCGTCGCATTGGTCGCTTTGCCTTTGGCCATGGCGTTTGCCATCGCCTCTGGACTCAGCCCGCAAGCGGGCATCTTCACAGCCATCATTGCGGGCGCCCTCATCTCCATACTTGGAGGATCGCGGGTACAAATTGGCGGTCCCGCCGGGGCATTCATCGTCATCGTTTATGGCATCTTGCAGCAGTACGGCCTGGCGAACCTGATCATCGCAACTGCCATGTCGGGGGTCTTGCTTTTCATCATGGGGGTGCTGCGCATGGGCACCTTGGTGCGCTTTGTGCCCGTGGCCGTGGTGATTGGTTTCACCAACGGCATTGCTGTTTTGATTGCCCTCTCTCAGCTCGACGACGTGCTTGGCTTGCGGGTCGCCGAAATGCCAGCGGACTTCTTCGGCATCTTCGCCGCGGTCTACCGCCACATCGATACCTTCAACCCCCAAGCGCTTGCCATCACCGCTTTGGCCTTGTCGATTTTGTTGGGCTGGCAATACGGCCTGCCTCGCCTCGTATTGCGTTGGCCACGCCTGCGCCACGCCAAAATGATTCCCGGCTCTATCGTGGGCTTGGCTGTGGTGACTTTGATCACCGCGACGGCTCAGTTGGACGTGGCCACCATCGGCTCAGAGTTTGGTGGCATTCCCGGCGCCTTGCCCGCGTTCGAACTGCCCGAGTTGAGCTGGCAGACCGCGCGCTACTTGTTGATGCCAACACTGACCCTGGCGTTGCTGGGCGCGATCGAGTCCTTGCTATGTGCACGCGTCGCAGACGGCATGATTGGCGACAGACACAACCCCAACCAAGAATTGATGGCACAAGGCGTGGCCAATCTGGTGACACCCTTCTTTGGCGGCATGCCTGCCACTGGCACCATTGCACGCACCGTCACCAACATCAAAAGCGGCGCCAACAGCCCCATCGCAGGCTTGGTGCATGCGGCCACCTTGTTGCTGATCGTGCTGATCGCCGCACCGCTGGCATCGACCATACCTTTGGCGGGACTCTCAGCCATCTTGCTCTATGTCGCATGGAACATGGGGGAGTGGCGGGCCTTTGCGCAACTGCGCCAGTTCCGCATGCCCTACCGCATGACGCTCCTGGCCGTGTTCGCTTTGACCGTGGTGTTTGACCTCACGGTTGCAGTTGAAGTGGGTCTGTTCGCTGCTTGCTTGACCTTCATATACCGCATCTCTAGCCTCACACGCGCCGAAGCCTTGGATGTCAGAGCGCACCCCCAATTGGCTGAACACCGGGATGTGGTCAGCGGTCACCGCTTGTACGGCGCCTTGTTTTTTGGAGCCGTTAAACTGGTCGAGCGCATCGAGGAAAAGCTACCCAGTCAAACCTTGATCTTGGATGTCAAAAACCTGATCTATGTCGACTCGTCTGGCGCCGACGCTATTCATGACCTCATCAACGCGTGCGACAGGCGTGGGGTTCGCTTGATCATCAGCGGTCTGGCCCACCAGCCAGCGGACATGTTTGCCCGCAGCGGGTTGCTCAAACGCATTTCGGCTGAAAACCTTGCCGAAGATGTGTCCAGCGCAGTAGCCATGGCTTGCCCGTAAAATGCGGGTTCTGAACCTTTTGTTGAAACCGAGTCACTATGCACTTGTTCGCTTACCCCCACTACACATCTGATGTAACCAATTTCCTGACGGAAATGCGCCAGAAGAACCCTGACCTGGTCAAACAGCAGCAAGCCGGTCGCGCATTGCTTTGGGACAAGCAGATTGACCGAACCATCAAGCGCGATGTTGAGGCGGGTCAAATCGCCCAACAGCCCTACGTCTACCAGACCAAAACCGACCTCTGAACAGCATGAGCCCTGTGGAGCAAGAGGGGCCCGAAGGCGCCGTGATTCCGCCGACGCCAGACGTCGTCGATCACGTTGCGGTGGCGCGCCTGTATGGCGAGCCGCTGTTCTCCATGCCGCAGGACCTGTACATCCCGCCCGATGCGTTGCGGGTGTTCTTGGAGGCATTCGAAGGTCCCCTGGACCTGTTGCTCTACCTCATTCGCAAGCAGAACTTCAACATCCTTGACATACCCATGGCGGCGGTGACACGTCAGTACCTCAGCTATGTCGACGAGATTCGAGCCAGCAACCTAGAGTTGGCCGCTGAATACCTTTTGATGGCCGCGATGCTGATTGAGATCAAGTCTCGAATGCTGCTGCCCGTCAAGGCTGTAGCTGAAGGCGATGAAGTCGAAGACCCCAGAGCCGAGCTGGTGCGGCGCCTGTTGGAGTACGAGCAGATCAAACTCGCTGCGGCAGGCCTCAACGAGCTGCCTCAACTTGGCCGAGACTTTCTCAAAGCGCAGGTCTATGTGGAGCAGTCGCTGCAGCCGCGCTTTCCAGAAGTCAGCGTCGCCGACATCCGCGCGGTTTGGGCCGATTTGCTGCGCCGTGCTCAATGGGTTCAACACCACAAAATCAGCCGCGAAGAGTTGTCAGTGCGCGAACACATGAGCCTGGTGCTGAGAAAGCTCCAAGGTCAGCGATTTGTCGAGTTTGCCGACTTGTTTGATGTGGAGCGCGGCGCCCCCGTGATGGTGGTGACCTTTATCGCCATGCTCGAGTTGTCCAAAGAGTCCCTGATTGAAATCACGCAGGCAGAGGCCTTTGCTCCCATCTATGTGCGCTTGGCCTACACCACCACATAAGGCAAGTTAACCTTGGCCCACCATTCTTTTGACACGATCATCATCGGTAGCGGACTGGCAGGTCTCAGCACCGCACTTGAATTAGCCCAAACACAGCGCGTGGCGGTGATCACCAAGCGCACCAAATATGACGGTGCCAGTGGCTGGGCGCAAGGTGGCATCGCGGCGGTGCTCGGCGACGCAGACAGCTTTGAGCAGCACATGCAAGACACCTTGATCGCTGGCGCTGGTTTGTGCGATCCCCACGCCACCGAGTTGGTGGTCCAAGGCGCACCGGCCGCCATCGCTTGGTTGCGCAGCCTAGGGGTCGCCTTCACCGAAGAGTCAGGGCACTTGCACCTCACCCGAGAAGGCGGACACAGCCAGCGTCGCATCGTGCACGCGGCAGATGCCACGGGCGCAGCGGTGCAAAACGCTTTGCTGTCCAAGGTGGCACAAACACCGAACATTGAATTGTTTGAGCACCACACTTTGGTCGACTTGATCACCAGCGACCGCATGCAATTGCCCGGGCCCAAGCGCTGCTTGGGCGCCTACATCTTGGACGAGGACACCGCCAGTGTCGATGTGTTTGAGGCCAATGCCACCGTGCTAGCCAGTGGCGGCGCAGGCAAGGTGTATCTGTACTCAACCAACCCGGACACAGCGACCGGAGACGGCATTGCCGTGGCTTGGCGCGCGGGCTGCCGGGTGGCAAACATGGAGTTCATTCAGTTTCACCCCACTTGCTTGTACCACCCCCAGGTGAAGAATTTTTTGATCAGCGAAGCCGTGCGCGGCGAAGGCGGCCAGTTGCGCTTGCCGGCCCACTTGGGCGGGCACCGCTTCATGCCCGATCACGACGATCGGGCTGAACTGGCGCCGCGCGACGTGGTGGCCCGTGCGATTGACTTTGAAATGAAGCGGCACGGCATCGATTGCGTCTACCTGGACATCAGCCACCAGGGGGCCGATTTCATAGAAGCCCACTTTCCGACCATTCGTGCGCGCTGCGCCGAATTGGGCATTGACATCACCCAAGAGCCCATCCCCGTGGTGCCTGCGGCCCACTACACCTGTGGCGGCGTGATGGTGGACGACCACGGCGCCACCGACATCGCGGGCTTGTATGCGGCCGGAGAAACCACATACACAGGCCTGCATGGGGCCAACCGCCTCGCGAGCAACAGTTTGTTGGAGTGCGTGGTTTATGCGCAAGCCGCTGCCAAGCACATTCAAATGCAGTTGCCCCAACGCGCGCCCGCCTTACCGCCTTGGGATGACAGTCGGGTCACCGACTCCGATGAGCAAGTCGTCATCTCTCACAACTGGGACGAACTGCGTCGCTTCATGTGGGACTACGTGGGCATCGTGCGCACCAACAAGCGACTCGAGCGGGCTGCCCACCGCATCACATTGCTGCAACGTGAAATCCAAGAGTTTTACGCACAGTTCCAGGTCAACCGAGATTTGCTCGAGTTGCGCAACTTGGTTCAGGTTGCTGACCTGATCGTGATGTCGGCCATGATGAGACAAGAAAGCCGCGGCCTGCATTACAGCCGCGACTACCCCGACGCGCTGCCAGAGGCCAAGCCCACGGTGCTCACGCCACCTCGCTGAGCGGCGCTCAGCGCCAAGGGCACGATGCGGGCCGCTTGGCTGCCCGCTACCGATTCGAAGACTTAGGCTGCCCCGATGCCGGGCACCAAAGCACCAGCGTCCGCACCCTGTTTGCGTGCCGCCGTGAAGTCCAGCATGCGGTCAATGGGCAAACGCGCACGATCGATCAACGCAGGGTCGACTTCGACATGGCGATGGGCATGGCGCAAAACCTCGGCCACACCCTGCAAGCCATTCATTGCCATCCAGGGACAATGGGCGCAGCTTTTGCACGTGGCACTGTTGCCCGCCGTGGGGGCTTCGATGAACGTTTTGTGCGGGTTCAAAGTGCGCAACTTGTGCAACATGCCTTTGTCGGTCGCGACGATAAAGGTCTGAGCGTTCATATCGCGCGCAGCCGCCAAAATAGCAGAGGTCGAACCCACCGCATCAGCCAAAGCCACCACGTCTTGGGGCGACTCTGGGTGAACCAAGACTTTGGCACTTGGATGCTCGGCCCGCAAGGCCGACAACTCGAGGGCTTTGAACTCGTCATGAACAATGCAGGCACCCTGCCAAAGCAGCATATCGGCACCAGTTTCGCGCTGAATGTAAGCGCCTAGATGCTTATCAGGCCCCCACAAAATTTTGTGCCCCTTGGCGTGAAGCGCGCCAACCACATCAAGCGCACAACTTGAGGTCACAACCCAGTCGGCCCTGGCTTTGACCGCGGCGCTGGTGTTGGCATAAACCACCACAGTGCGGTCTGGATGCTGATCACAAAAGGCACTGAAAGCGTCGATGGGGCAACCCAAATCGAGCGAGCACGTCGCCTCTAAATCTGGCATGAGTACGGTTTTCTCGGGGCTCAGTATCTTGGCCGTTTCGCCCATGAAACGCACACCCGAGACGACCAAGGTCTGGGCCGCATGATCGCGACCAAAACGCGCCATCTCTAACGAGTCACTGACCAAACCACCGGTGGCTTCGGCCAAATCTTGCAAGTCAGGGTGCACGTAGTAGTGCGAGACCATGACCGCATTGCGCGCCTTTAACAAGTCTTTGATTTCGTCAATCAGCGCTTGTCGCGCTTGGGGTGAGGGCTCTACCGGAACCCGCGCCCAAGCATGTTGTGTCGAGCACGAAGGCTGCTCGTATTCCACATCAATCAAGGTGGTCTCGTTCATGACATTCTTAGGCGCTAAAGCGCATGGAGTAATCAACTGCTTTGACATCTTTGGTCAAAGCACCAATAGAAATGCGGTCCACCCCCGTTTGGGCCAACTGCTGTACGGTATCGAAGTTGACCCCACCCGAGATTTCAAGCACCGCACGCCCCGCATTCAGGGCCACAGCCTCTTGCAGTTGCGCCACGGGCATGTTGTCGAGCAAGACCATGTTGGCGCCGTGGCTCAAAGCCTCGTGCAATTGCTCAAGCGTTTCGACCTCGATCTCGACAAAGCTCGCTTGGGGCGCCATCTCGCGCACCCGCGCCAAGACCTGAGCAATGCCACCGGCCGCAGCAATGTGGTTTTCTTTGATCAGCACCGCGTCATACAAACCCATGCGGTGGTTCACGCCACCGCCAACGCCCACCGCGTACTTTTGCGCCAAGCGCAAGCCTGGCAAGGTTTTTCGGGTATCGACAATGGCCGCGCGCGTGCCAGACACCGCCCGCACATAACGCGCGGTCTGGGTAGCCACACCCGAGAGCAGCTGCAAAAAATTAAGCGCTGTGCGCTCTGCGCTCAGCAAAGCTGGGGCCGCGCCCTCGACTTCAAAGACCACTTGACCGGGCTCGCACCACTGGCCTTCTTGGGCATGCCAGCGCAGTTTCGCCTGGGGGTCACAGGCCAGCACAGCCGCTTCAACCCAAGCCTGTCCGCACAGGACGGCCGTCTCGCGGACAACGATTCGTGCTTGGCTGACGCGGTCGCTGGGGACCAAAGCGGCCGTCAAATCACCGCTGCCAACGTCCTCGCTCAAGGCGCGGGCAACGCCATCGGATGCCAACTTGGCAAGTGCATCAGGGCTGAACAGATCTGGCTTTTTCATAACCAGTAAGCTTAACCTACGCCAGCCCCGTTTTGCCTCTGTGGGGTTTAGCCACAGCGGCCTTGCAACAGGCAAAATAGAGCTAAAGGCCAGCCTCGCCGATCGGCCTCAGTCGATCCATTCGCAAACCATATTTCACCCCATCGCTATGAGTACTTCAGACGCCAACGCCAACAACGCAACCCCCTACGGCACGCTGCCCAACGCAGCGCCCCAACCCGCGAGGCGCCCAGTCAGCTTGCCGCGCCTGCAAGAGATGCGCGATCGAGGCGAAAAAATCGCCATGCTCACATCCTATGACGCGACCTTCGCAGCCATGGCGGACCTGGCAGGCGTCGATTGTTTGTTGGTCGGCGACTCGTTGGGCATGGTCTGCCAAGGGCTGCACAGCACCGTTTCGGTGTCGCTAGAGACCATGCGCTACCACACAGAAAGCGTGACGCGTGGGGTGCGCAGGGCTCAGGGCGCGGCTTGGGTGCTCGCTGACCTGCCATTTGGTAGTTACCACGAGTCCAAAGAACAAGCCCTTCGCAGTGCCACGGTGTTGACACAAGCGGGCGCCCACATGGTCAAGTTAGAAGGCGGCGGCTGGACAGCGGATACGGTTCGATTCTTGGTCGAACGTGGCATACCTGTTTGTGCGCATTTGGGCCTCACCCCCCAAACCGTGCACGCCTTAGGTGGCTACCGGGTGCAAGGCCGCGACCACGCGGGCGAAACGCTGCGCCGCCACGCCCACGAGTTGGCCGACGCTGGCGCCAGCATGCTAGTGCTCGAGATGGTCCCGGTCCCCCTAGCCAGCGCGTTGACGCCAGAGCTCAAGACTTGTCACACCATTGGCATTGGCGCCGGCAAAGGCACCGCGGGTCAGGTTTTGGTCATGCACGACATGCTGGGGATCAACCTCGGGCGCAACCCCAAGTTTGTGCGCGACTTCATGCGTGACAACGACAGTGTGCAGTCGGCGCTGGCCGCCTATGTGAAGGCAGTCAAATCGGGCGAGTTTCCTGACGATCAAGTGCACGCTTGGAGCACCTGATTGGCCGCCAAGCATGGGCTGTGCTGAGGCACAATATCGCCCATGAAAATCGTCCACACCATCGCTGACTTGCGCGCACATTTGCGCCAATTTGAAAGCCCCGCTTTTGTGCCCACCATGGGCAACCTGCACGAGGGGCACCTGCGCTTGATCGACCAGGCCAAGCCGCTGGGCGATGTCTGTGTGGCGTCGATTTTTGTCAACCGCTTGCAGTTTGGTCCCAATGAGGACTTTGACAGCTACCCCAGAACCTTAGAGAGCGACTGCGCGCTGCTCGCCGAGCGCGGCTGCGACTTGGTTTTTGCCCCCAAAGAGTCCGAGCTCTACCCCAAAGCGCAAACCTTCACGGTGCAGCCCGATGCAGCCTTGGCCAATGTGCTCGAGGGAGCGTTTCGCCCTGGATTTTTCCAAGGTGTGGCCACTGTGGTGATGAAGCTTTTCCAGTGTGTCTTCAGCCATGTGGGCGAGCAAGGGCACGCCGTATTTGGTGAAAAAGATTTCCAGCAACTGCTGGTGATTCGCCACTTGGTGCAACAGTTTGCGCTGCCGATCAGCATCCACGGTGGCGCCATCGCACGGGCCTCAGACGGCTTGGCCCTGAGCTCGCGCAACGGGTACCTCAACACCGAGGAGCGGGCTGAAGCGGTGGCGCTGTCACAGGCACTGGCGCAAATGGTGGAGCGAGTGAAATCGGGCGAGCGCGACTGGCAAGCCCTAGAGTCCGATGCCATGCAAACGCTCAGCCAACGTGGCTGGGGCCCTGACTACATGACTGTGCGGCGACGCCATGACTTGCAGCTGCCGCAAGAGAGCGATCAAGAGCTCGTGGTACTCGGCGCTGCACGCTTGGGACCTGCCCGCTTGATCGACAACCTGTCTTTCGACAGAGCTTAGTCGACGGCTGCCCCGCACCCGCCTAGATTCACCACAACTGGCTGATGCGTGCGTCTTGCAATCGCCAAGCCCGCTCGGCCATGGCGCGTGCATCTGCCTCATCGTGCGTCACCAAGATACACGTCATATCGTGCGCGCGAATCCAAGTCTTGAACTCGTCGCGCAACTGTGCCCGACGGTCAGCATCCAGTGCCGAGAACGGCTCATCCAAAAGCAGCAATTTGGGCCGAGTCACCCATGCCCTGGCCAAGGCCACACGCTGTTGCTCACCGCCGGACAGCGACCACACGCTCGCGTCCGCTCGGTTCGCTAGCCCCATCGAAGTCAGCGCCTCGACGGCTTGGCGCCGCGCTGCTGCCTTGCCAAGCCCTTGCTCACGCAAGCCAAAAGCCACGTTGTCTTGCACACTCAAATGGCTGAACAGCGCAAAGTCCTGAAACATCAGTGCGAACTGGCGCCGCTCGGGGGCAAGGTGCGTGATGACCTCGTCAGCCCAAAGCACATCGCCCTGCTGGGGCTGCTCAAGGCCAGCGATCATGCGCAAAAGGGTCGACTTGCCGCTGCCCGATGAACCCAACAAGGCTACCGTCTCACCGCGGCTCACCTGCCAATTCAAGTCTTTGGCAATCCACCCTTGCGCTTGACCAGCTGTGTCACTCCACCGATGGGTCACCCCCCTGAGTTCAAGCATCATTTGCTCCTTGCATCCGATTCTGGTTTTGTATTGCTGCGCACATCCAACAGAGTGAATACCAACAGCGACAAAGCCATCAAGCTGGCAGACATCACCCACGCGGCCTGTGCGTTCAGGGCTCCTGGGCGTCCCAGCAGCTGATAGATATAGGTCGACAGCGTCAGCCATTCAGGTCTGGACAACAGCAACGTAACCGCAAATTCGCCCACCATCGTGGCTGCAGCAAAGGCCAACCCCCTTCTCCAACTGGGTATCACCTGAGGCCACACCACGCGCCAAAATGCCCGCCATGGCGTAGCGCCTAAAGTGCGCGCGGCATCAACCCAACGTGGCGACACCTGTTGGACCGCTTGGGCGACGGGTGCCGCCACCAAGGGTATCGCCAACAAGGCATAGGCACACACCAGCACCCACAACTGGTCGAGCCACTGCGGCCAAAGCAGCAACAACCCAAAGGCGATCATGACTGGCGAAGTCACCAGAGGCGCCATCCCCATGGCACGCCACCACCCGCTGGCGCGGGCCGCCCACCCGTGCATCGCGCCCAACACAGCGGCCAGCGACACACCCAACACGGTGAAACGCAAGGTGTTACCCAGCGCCAGCCAAGCCTCATCACCCCAAGCGTGTTGCCATGCTGCTGGACTGGCTTGCAAAGCCCTCACCAACAACGCTGCCAGAGGCCCAAAATTCAACGCCAATAAAACCAACAAGCTCAACCCCACAGACCACGCCCCGTTGCCCCATCGCGCCATCCGCACGGGAACGCGATCACCCCGCAGGCGCTCCACCCGCGACAAGCTCAAGCGCGCATACACAGCCACCACCAAACCACTGATCAACAGCATCCACAGCGCCAACACGCTGGCGATGGGCAAGTCAAGGTCATGCGCCACCCGGGTGTATATCTCGACCTCTGCCGTCGCCCATGCTTGGCCACCGAGCAGCAACGCCAAACCAAAGCCACTCAAACAATACAAAAAGACCAGACACGCAGCGGCCCACACAGCGGGTTTGGCCGTGGGCCACTCGAGGCGCCAAAACGCACGCCATGGCGTGGCCCCCAGACTGCGCGCAGCAGCCAAGCGGCTGGCGCTCACCGAATCAAAACCGCCCATGGCGCCGCGCACGATCAAACACAAATTGAAAAACAAATTGCCCAAGATCAACAGCACAGGGCCTTGTTCAAACCAGCTGCCCCACAGCGCCATCACCGCAAGCGCGGCCACCAGAGTCGGAATCACAAAGGGCAGCATCAGCGCGCGCACCACCCATTGGCGTCCCCAAAAGTGCCAGCGCACCAAAACCCAGCCAATCGGCACGCCCAGCACCAAGGCCAGGCCAGTGGAGGCCGAGGCCTGCGCCACCGACCACAAGACTCGACCTCTGAGGTAGGCGTCTTGCCATGGCTGCCACAGCAGTGACCAGCCCATGTCTTGGACCTGTAGCCAGCCCTCCCAGCCTAGGCGAGCCAACGGCAAAACCGCCCACACCAGAATGAACAGCAGCGGCACCCAGCCAACGAGGTGCGAAGCGTTTAGGCCCCGCCGCGTGGACGGCGTCATGAACACTGAGCCCAAGCCCAGCCCCCATCGACAAAACGCTGAGTGCTGTCAGCGCAGCACAACTTGCGCAAAACGGCGCCTCCAAGCCTCGGCTGATGCGGCGATGTCATCAACGCCCATAGCCGCTTGAGCCGCCACAGGTGGCAATTTGCCTGCATGAGACATCACTGGATCCATGGCCACATCAGGCTGGACTGGCCACATCCACATCGTGGTTTGCAACGCCTGCTGCACCTCCACCGAGCGCATGAAACGCATGAACTGGGCTGCAGCTTCAGGTTGCTGACCCCCTTTGAGGCGCGCCACGCCTTCGACCTGCAAAAACACACCACCCGGCAAGAACACGTTGGCCGTCGGCGATTCAACCTTTTTGGGGTCGCTGTAGAAGACCTCGGCAGCTGGACTGCTGGCATAACTCACCACCAAGGGGCGGTCACCCCCGTTGAGGCTGAAGTCCTTGTAGTAGGCGTCGCTCCAGCTGTTGGCCACTTTGACGCCGCCTTGGCGCAACTCAGCCCACCAGTCCCAGACCGACTCACCTTTTGCGCTGGCGGTCGCGAGCAAAAACGCCATACCTGGACTCGAGGTTGCGGGGTTTTGAACCACCAACAACTTGGCGTATTCGGCCTTGGCCAAATCATCTAGCGTCTTGGGCAAGTCCATGCTGTGCTTGGCAAACCAAGCCTTGTCGGCATTGAGCGTGACGTATCCCCAGTCGATGGGTAACCAGTCTTGGGCCCCACTCAGCGCTATGCCCTCAGCCCCCATGCCCTCAGCCACCGGCAAACCACGGAGGGACGCGGGCAAAGCGTCCAGAATACCTGCCGAACGGGCACGCCCCAGCAGGCTGTTGTCAATGCCATAAACCACATCGCCGATCGGACTCCCCTTGCTGAGGATCAACTTGTTGACCATCTCGCCCGTGTCGCCGGCTTTGACCACACGCAAGCTCACGCCGCTTTCTTGTTCGAAGCGTTCGATCAAAGGTTTGGGTAAATCAAATGAGGCATGGGTCACGACGCGCAATTCAGCGGCTGCCGAAACGCTGCCCATGAACAAAAGGGTCGCGCAGACCAGGAGTTGTTGAAACGGTTTCAACTGTTGCATTTCTTGGTGTCCTTCCAAAATAAAAAAGGCCACGCAAGAGGCGTGGCCTTCCCACGCCCGCCTTGGTGATGGGGGTGTGGTTTGCAAGGGCACATCACGCTTCCTACGCTGGCATTAACCAGTTCAGGTCATTGGGGACTATCTCAGCCCATGCCAAACATGAGCACCCCCGGTGACGCTGATTATTCTAAGCCACGCCTTGGTTGCCTCCCAAGCCGCTTGAATGCGATGGCACATGCGATGGTGGGTTTTCCCGTGCCCGGTCGCAGACTAGAATCAACGCACGGCCCGTGACCTGCTGGCCGACCATCACAAACACCGGAGCACCACATGCTGAAGAAAACCCTATTTCTTGCCGCCCTGGCGATTGGCCTGAGCGCACCTGCAAGCGCCAAAGACTGGTCTCAAATCCGTGTCGCGGTAGACCTCACCTACAAGCCTTTCACCTACAAAACTGACGACGGCAAACCCACCGGCTTTGATGTCGACATTGCTGAGGCGCTGTGCCAACAAATAAAAGCCAAGTGCGTCTTTGTTGAGCAGGTCTGGGACTCGATGATTCCCGGTCTGCAAGCTCGCAAGTACGACGCCATCATTTCATCCATGTCGATCACAGAAGAGCGCGCTAAAGTTGTGAACTTCACCACCAAGTACTACAACACGCCTTCGAAAATTGTGGTGAAAAACAGCGTCGCGACCGACGGCACGCCAGCCAGTCTCAAGGGCAAAAACATTGGCGTGCTCAAAGGCTCCACGCAAGAGGCCTATGCCATGGGCGAACTGCAGCCCGCAGGTGTCAACGTTGTCAGCTACGAAGCACAAGACCAGGTTTACCTCGACATGAAGGCAGGCCGACTGGAAGGCACGGTCGCTGATGTGCTCGAAGTGCAAGGCGGCTTTTTAGATACCGCCGATGGCAAAGACTACCGCTTTGTGGGCCAGCCTTTGGCCAAGTTTGTGAAGTACTTTGGCACGGGCGCTGGCATCGCGGTTCGCAAGCAAGACACCGACTTGCGTGATCAACTCACCGCGGCCATCCAAGCCATTCGTGCCAACGGCGAATGGCAAAAGGCCAGCGACAAGTACTTCAAAGGCTTGGACATTTGGGGTGACTAAGCCGTCGCTCACAAGGCGCGAACAACCATGACCTCTGGCTACCTCACCAGCATCCTTTTGGGCACTTGGCTCACGTTCCAAGTGGCCTTGGGATCTTTGGCGGTCGCTGTGGTCATGGGCTTGCTGGGCGCCAGTGCCAAACTGTCGGCAAACCCCATGTTGCGCGCCGCGGGCAGCACCTACTCGACCGTCATTCGGGGCATACCCGACTTGGTCCTCATGCTGCTCATCTTTTACGGCGGGCAAATGGGCTTGAACCTCTTGATCGAGTCGCTGGGCAGCGATGCCTACATCGACATCAACCCGTTCATGGCAGGCGTGCTGACGCTGGGCTTTATATATGGCGCCTACATGACCGAGACATTTCGCGGCGCCATCATGTCTATACCCAAAGGACAGGCAGAGGCCGGACTGGCCTTTGGTCTGGGGCCCTTGCGCGTGTTCTTGACCATCGTGTTGCCTCAGATGGTGCGCCTGGCGCTGCCGGGCTTTACCAACAATTGGTTGGTGTTGCTCAAATCAACCGCCTTGGTTTCGCTGCTGGGGCTGCAAGACCTAACCTATTTGGCCAAGCAGGCTGGGGCGGCTGCGCGCGGCACCATTCCCAACGCACCGCTGCTGTTCATGGCCTTTGCCGCGCTGCTGTATTTGGCGATCTCATCCATCTCATTGGTGGGCTTGCGCGTGCTCGAGCGCCGCTACAGCGCCGGACTCAAGGTGGGGAAACTTTGATGCAGTTCGGCGTGATCTTTGAGTCCCAGCACCTGGCCATGTATTTGGCTGGTACTGGCGTGGCCTTGCAACTGTTGCTGGCTTGCTTGGTGCTGGGTGGCGCAGCGGCGATACCTTTGGCATTGATGCGGGTGTCGGCGCACCGATGGCTGTCTGCACCGGTGTGGCTGTTCACTTATGTGATTCGTGGCACGCCCCTGCTGATTCAGCTCTACATCATTTATTACGGCGTGGCCCAGCTCGAATGGATACAGGCGCGCTGGAACGATGTCTGGCCGTGGACCGCTTTCAAAAGCGCGTTTTTTTGTGCGGTGCTGGCGTTCGCCATCAACACCTGCGCTTACACCGTCGAAATGCTCGCGGGTGCAATCCGCAACACGTCGGCTGGCGAGATCGAGGCCGCCCAAGCCATGGGCATGTCGCGCTGGCAAACGCTGTGGCGTGTCGTGTTGCCCTCTGCCCTGCGCCGCACCTTGCCTGCCTACAGCAACGAAGTCATCATGATGTTGCACTCCACCTCTTTGGCCAGCGCCGTGCCAGCCGTGCTCGACATCACGGGCGTGGCCCGCAGCATTTACTCTAAGTATTACCTGCCGTTTGAAGCCTTCATCACGGCGGGGCTGATTTACCTGACGCTCACCTTTGTCTTGGTGGGCTTGTTTCGCTTGGCCGAGGGCCGATGGTTGGCCTACTTGCAGCCTCGAGCGGCGGGATAGAACAACCCATGAGACAACTCACCCACACCCTCAGCGGCTCCAACAGCGGCACCCAGCGCAGCCTCATCAGCGTGCACTATGGTGTGCCCGGCACAGGCCCCAAGGTGGTGTTGCAAACCGCCTTGCACGCGGACGAGCTGCCTGGCATGGTGGTTTTGCACCACCTGCGCGCGCGCCTGCAAACCCTAGAAACACAGGGCCAAGTGCTGGGTGAAGTCGTCCTGATTCCAACGGCTAACCCGATTGGGCTAGACCAGCATTTGCTCTACAACGCCTCGGGACGCTTTGAACTCAACACCGGCGAAAACTTCAACCGAGGCTACCCTGACTTTGCGGCCATCGTTGGCGACCAAGTCGCCGCGCAGCTCAATTCGGATGCTGAGCACAACCGCCGCGTGATTCGCCAAGCCATGCGCGATCACCTGTCGGCCTGTCAACCCACGACTGAGTTAGAAAGCCTGCGCGTGGTCTTGATGCACTTGGCACACGACGCCGACGTGGCGCTCGATCTGCATTGCGACTACGAGGCCGCGATGCACATGTATGTGGAAGAGCCGTACCTCCAGCAAGCACAGGCTTTGTGGCAGCACCTCGGTGCGCAAGCGGTTCTTTGGGCCAAGGGGGCCGCATCCAGCTTGTGCTACGACGAAGCACTCAGCGGTGTGTGGTGGCGCCTCGCAGAGCGTTTCAGTGATCTGCCCATACCGCTGGCTTGCTTGAGTGCGACCGTCGAATTGCGCGGCCAAGCCGACGTGGGCGGGGACTGGGCCAGACGCGATGCGCAGGCCATTGAGCAATATTTGGTGCACTGTGGCGCCTTGGCTGGCACAGCCAGCGAGCCGCCGCCTGCCTTGTGCCAACCCACGCCCTTGGCGGGCTCTCAATCGCTAGAGGCCCCGCACGCAGGCGTGGTCGACTACCAAGTCACTGTGGGTGAGCGCGTCAATCCTCAAGACGTCATTGCCTGGGTGATCGATCCCATCAGCGACCAACGCAGCGCCGTGCGCGCTGAAGTACCGGGCGTGCTGTACGCCAGACACGTCGCGCGTTGGGCGACCACTGGCATGAACCTGGGCAAAATCGCCGGCCCAACCGCATTCAAAACAGGGCCGCTGCTGGGGCCCTGAGCGCCACAGTCTGACCATTACACTTCTGCTATGACGCTCCAACTGCAAGTCGACAACATCCACAAACGCTTTGGCTCCAATGAAGTCCTCAAAGGCGTTTCATTGAGCGCCCAAGCGGGTGACGTGATTGCCATGATTGGTTCAAGCGGCTCGGGCAAGTCGACCTTTTTGCGCTGCATCAATTTGCTAGAGCGGCCCCACGAGGGGGCGATTGCCGTGCAGGGCGAAGCACTGAACCTGCACTTGGCCAAAGACGGCATGCTGCAAGCCACGCAGCCCGCCCAACTGCAACGCATCCGCACCAAACTGGCGATGGTGTTCCAGCACTTCAACCTGTGGGCCCATTTGACGGTGTTAGAAAACATCACCAAAGCCCCCATCGATGTGCTGGGCGTCAGCAAAGCCGAGGCCATTGCACGCGCACGACACTACCTAGACAAAGTGGGCTTGGCCAATGCCGAGCACCAATACCCGGCCCATCTTTCTGGCGGGCAACAGCAGCGGGTGGCGATTGCGCGTGCGCTGGCCATGGAGCCCGCTGTCATGCTGTTTGACGAACCCACGTCGGCTCTCGACCCCGAATTGGTCGGCGAGGTCTTGCGCGTGATGCGTGGTCTGGCCGAAGAAGGTCGAACCATGGTGGTCGTGACACATGAAATGGGTTTTGCCCAAGAGGTCGCCAACCAGGTGGTGTTCTTGCACCAAGGGCGAGTCGAAGAGTCAGGTGATCCGCGTCAGGTGCTGGCGCACCCCAGCAGCGAGCGCTTGCAGCAGTTTCTCTCGGGTAGCCTCAAGTAAGCGTGCTGCGTCCGACTCGCCCGACCCAGCCCGCCACTCCCCTCAAACAGTGCCCCACAAGCGCGAGCTGCGCGGCAGTCGAGCCGCCAAAAAGTCCATCTGATCGCTCAAGATGCGGCGGTTGCTCAAAATAAAGTCTTCCCACACGCTGGGCACATAGGGCACGTACAGCAAAGGCATCCGAGCTTGTTCTGGCGTTCGGTTGCCTTTTCGGTGGTTGCAAGAGCGGCAGGCTGTCACCACGTTCGACCAATGGTCGCTGCCACGTTGGGCCGTGGGCGTGATGTGCTCACGCGTCAAAACATCTTCAGGAAACACGCCGCCGCAATAGGCGCAGACACAGCGATCGCGTTGAAACAGTTTGGCATTGCTCAATGACACCTTGGCCGCCAGCGGGTTGACCCTTGGCACGCCTTGCGTCCCGATGATCGAACTCACCTGCACCACCGATTGCTTGCCCGTGCGTGCGTTGTGCCCACCGCGAAAAACCGCGATGGTCTCTCCCAGCTCCCACTGCACATCGCCACAGGCGTAATGGATCACCGCCTCTTGCAAAGTGATCCACGATTGCGGCAAACCATGTCCTGACAACCTCAACACTCTCACGCGTGCAACCCCTCCTAGAAGATGTTTCACGTTGGGCTTGCCAGCATGGCAACCCCAGCTACGGGATATAGTAGCGTGCAAATATGACAAACGCATCACCTGTTTGACAGCATGAACATCATTCGCGGCCTGCCGTCGTCGGGCACCCCTTTCCCTTCTTGGTTGCAAGCCTGTGCGCTGACCATCGGCAACTTCGATGGCGTACACCGCGGTCACCAAGCCATGTTGGCCTTGCTCATCAACGAGGCCAAGCACCGTGGCGTGCCCAGCTGTGTCATGACGTTTGAGCCACACCCTCGCGACTTCTTTGCTGCCAAGACCCAGCGCCCAGAGCTGGCGCCTGCGCGCATCGCCACCACGCGAGACAAGCTGGCTGAGTTGGCCGCTTGCGGCGTCGACCACTGCCTGGTTTTGCCCTTCAACAGCCGCTTGGCCGACATGCCCGCCGAGCAGTTCATCGACGACATCCTCAGACAGGGCTTGGGCGTCCAGTACGTGCTGGTGGGCGATGACTTTCGCTTTGGTGCCAAGCGACAAGGCGACTACGCCATGCTAGACACAGCGGGCAAAGCCCACGGCTTTGATGTCGCCCGCATGATGAGTTATGAAGTCCACGGCCTGCGGGTGTCGAGCTCTGCGGTGCGCCAAGCCCTGCAAGAAGGCAGGATGCAAGACGCAGCCGCGCTGTTGGGGCGGCCCTACAGCATCTCGGGCCATGTGGTTCACGGTCGCAAGCTGGGCCGAGAGCTGGGTTTTCGCACCTTGAATGTGCGCTTTTCGCACAACAACCCGGCCGCCAGCGGCATTTTCGTGGTCCAAGTGCACGGTTTGGGCGATCAACCCTTGCTGGGCGTGGCCAACATGGGCGTGCGCCCGTCACTCGATGACAACGATGTCAACGGCGGACGCGTGCTGCTCGAGACCCATGTCTTGGACTGGCCCGCGCACGTGGCCGCTGAGCTGCCCCAAGGCGAGGCCTACGGTAGAATCGTGCGCGTGGATTTGCTAGAAAAACTACACGACGAACTCAAATACGACAGTCTGCAGGCACTCAAGGATGGGATTGCACGCGACTGTGACGACGCACGCGCGTGGTTTGCGTCCATGCATTTGCAAACCCAGCGCCAAATCACCCGCGATCGAATTTGATGAAGCCCTCGAGCAAGGCAGCCTGGCGCCTGTGGCTCGATGCTTGCGCGCTCCGAGGCGCCCCATCTTCTATGGCTCATTAGCGACTCCCAAGACATGTCAAATTCTGAAACCGATTACAGCAAAACCCTGAACCTACCCGACACGGCTTTCCCCATGCGGGGTAACCTGCCCAAGCGTGAGCCTGAGTGGGTCAAGGCATGGAACGACCCCGAGCACGGCGTCTACGCCCAGCTGCGCCAAGCGCGCCAAGGTCGCCCCTTGTTCGTGCTGCACGACGGCCCGCCCTATGCCAACGGTCAAATTCACATTGGTCATGCCGTCAACAAAGTGCTCAAAGACATGATCGTCAAAGCCCGCCAACTCGACGGCTTTGATGCGCAATACATCCCCGGTTGGGACTGCCACGGCCTGCCCATCGAAAACGCCATCGAAAAACTGCACGGGCGCAACCTGCCTCGCGACGAAATGCAGGCCAAGAGCCGCGCGTTTGCTTCTGAGCAAATCGCCCAACAAATGCTCGATTTCCAGCGCTTGGGTGTGCTGGGGCTTTGGGAAAAGCCTTACAAAACCATGTCTTACGAGACCGAGGCCAACGAGATTCGGGCCTTCAAGCGCGTCATGGAGCGTGGTTTTGTCTACCGTGGACTCAAGCCGGTTTACTGGTGCTTTGACTGCGCCTCTAGCTTGGCTGAGTTCGAAATCGAATACGCCGACAAGAAAAGCGACACCCTCGACGTCGCGTTTTTGGCCAATGACCAAGCCGCCGTCGCCCAAGCCTTTGGTTTGGGTGATCAGGCAGAGCGTGTGAGCCAAGCATTTGCCGTCATCTGGACGACCACGGCGTGGACCATCCCTGCCAACCAAGCCCTCAACGCCAATCCCGCCATGACTTACGCGCTGGTGGACACGCCCAAAGGCCAGTTGATCTTGGCCGAGTCGCGCGTGCAAGACTGCCTTGAGCGCTACGGCCTAGAGGGCCAGGTCATCGCCACAGCGCCTGGCGAGCGCCTGGGCGGGTTGGCATTTCAACACCCGCTTTCTGAAGCCCACTCAGACTACCAGCGACTCAGCCCGATCTACTTGGCTGATTACGTAAGCGACAGCGACGGCACAGGCTTGGTTCACTCTTCGCCCGCATATGGTGTCGATGACTTCAATTCTTGCGTGGCCAACGGCATGGCCTTTGAGGAGATCCTCAACCCCGTGCAAGGCAATGGCGACTATGCGGCTGAGTTGGGGCTTTTTGGCGGGCTCAACATTTGGAAAGCCTGCCCCATCATCATCGAGACCTTGTCGCAGCACCAGCGCCTGATGGCCACCCGCACCATCACCCACAGCTATCCGCACTGCTGGCGACACAAGACACCCGTCATCTACCGCGCGGCTGCGCAGTGGTTCATCCGCATGGATGAAGGCGAGGGCGTCTTTACCACCGACAAAGCGCCGCAAACCCTGCGCCAAACCGCGCTGGCCGCCATTGAAGAAACCCACTTTTACCCCGAGAACGGCAAGGCGCGCTTGCGCGACATGATCGCCAACCGACCCGACTGGTGCATCAGCCGACAGCGCTCTTGGGGCGTACCGCTGCCTTTCTTGCTGCACATCGACGACAACAGCTTGCACCCCCAAACGCCCGAGATCATTGACTTGGCGGCCGCCGTGGTCGAGCAAGGCGGCATCGAAGCCTGGAGCAAACTCAGCGCCGACGAAGTGCTCAAGCGTGTCGGCGACACACAGCACCAGGGGCTGTACACCAAGAGCACCGATATTCTCGAAGTCTGGTTTGACTCTGGCACCACGCACACCACCGTGCTCAGAGGCAGCCACGCAGGCAGTGCCCGCGATGACGGCGGGCCAGAGGCCGATCTCTACTTAGAAGGTCACGACCAACACCGCGGTTGGTTCCATTCTTCACTGCTCACCGCCAGCGCCATGTACGGGCGCGCGCCTTATAAGGGCTTGCTGACCCACGGCTTCACCGTCGACGGGCAAGGCCGCAAGATGAGCAAGAGCATCGGCAACACCGTGGCGCCTCAAGAAATCAGCGCCAAACTCGGCGCTGAAATCATTCGACTTTGGGTGGCCTCGACCGACTACTCGGGCGACTTGGGCATTGACGACAAAATCCTCGCCCGCGTGGTGGACAGTTACCGCCGCATTCGCAACACCCTGCGCTTCTTGCTGGCCAACACCAGCGACTTCGACCCCGCAAAAGATGCCGTTGCCCTTGACGACTTGCTAGAAGTCGACCGCTACGCCATCTCTAAGGCCGCGCAGTTGCAGCAAACCATCTTGGCGCACTACCAGGTGTACGAGTTCCACCCAGTTGTCAGTAAATTGCAGATTTATTGCTCTGAAGAACTGGGCGCGTTTTACTTGGATGTGCTCAAAGACCGCCTCTACACCACGGGCGAAAAATCCCACGCCAGACGAAGCGCGCAAACCGCCTTGTGGCACATCACCCACGCCATGCTGCGTTGGATGGCGCCGTTCTTGTCGTTCACCGCTGAAGAGGCGTGGGAGACATTTCAAGCCAAAGGCAGCAGCATCTTCACTGAAACCTATTGGGACTTTGCCGCCGCTGACACGGCGTTGGTCGCCAAGTGGGACCACATTCGGGCCGTGCGAGATGTCGCCAACAAGGCCATCGAAGACCTGCGGGCCAAGGGCGAAGTGGGCGCTTCGCTGCAAGCCAGCATCACCATTTACGCGCCTGCCGAGACTTTGGCGCATTTGGCTTCGCTCGGCGACGAATTGCGGTTTGGCTTCATCACATCTGGCGTCACCTTGGTTGCCGCTGACGAGCTGCGCGTCGAAGTCCAAAGCAGCCAAGGCACCAAGTGTGCGCGCTGCTGGCACTACACAGATGACGTGGGCCAAGACCCACAGCACGCAGCGCTGTGTGGCCGCTGCGTCAGCAACCTGCATGGCCAAGGCGAAGTGAGAAAGTATGTCTGATTCATCAGCCGACTTGTCTGTCGCCCACGAACAAGCGATGCGCGCGTACATGACTTGGCGGCGTTGGCTGGCGCTGGCGTTGACCATCACGTTGCTCGACCAAATCACCAAGCTGCTGATCTTGCAGCGCTTTGACTATGCGGACCAGCTGCCCATCACCGATTTTTTCAATCTGGTGCGGGTGCACAACGAGGGAGCTGCATTTTCGTTTTTGGCCGACGAAGGTGGCTGGCAACGGTGGTTCTTTGTTGTCTTAGGGTTATGCGCGTCAGGCTGGATGGCTTGGCTGATCAAGACCAGTCCCAGTCGCTTGATGTCGCTCTCGTTGAGCCTCATCATTGGCGGCGCTTTGGGCAACGTGGTTGACCGCTTGGCGCATGGCCACGTGATCGACTTTTTAGACTTTCATTTCGCCTTTCTCGACGGTTGGTTTCGGGGCGGTCATTTCCCCGCCTTCAACCTCGCAGACTCGGCCATTACCCTCGGTGCCATATTGATGATTGGCGACGAGTTGCGGCGCGCCAGACAAGCCCGCCATAATGCAAGCACACTGAACGATTGAGACAACCCGCACGACACCTCGTGCACGGAGAAACATATGCCCGGATTACTTCCCCACATCGACCCCGATGGCTTGCTCGAGTTCTCGGTGGTTTACACCGATCGCGCACTCAACCACATGTCCAAGCGCTTTCAGGGCGTGATGACCGACATCTCTCGGATGCTCAAAGACGTTTACCAAGCCGATGCTGCCGTGTTGGTGCCTGGCAGCGGCACCTACGGCATGGAATCGGCCGCGCGCCAATTCGCCACAGGCAAAAAGGCCTTGGTGGTGCGCAATGGCTGGTTCAGCTTCCGTTGGACGCAGATTTTTGACATGGGGCAAATCCCCAGCTCGCACAGCGTGTGCAAAGCACGCCCACTCAACAGCGACCCCCAAGCGCCTTGGGTACCCTGCCCCATCGACCAAGTCAAGGCTGCGATTCAGGCTGAGCGGCCAGCCGTCGTCATGGCGCCGCACGTGGAAACCTCGTGCGGCATGATCTTGCCCGACGACTACCTGCGCGAACTCGCCGATGCCGTGCACGCCGTGGGCGGCCTGTTGGTCTTGGACTGCATTGCCTCTGGCGCGATGTGGGTCGATATGCGCAAAACAGGTGTCGACGTGCTGGTCAGCGCCCCTCAAAAAGGCTGGAGCAGTTCGCCCTGCTGCGCCATGGTGATGCTCAGTGAGCGCGCCCTACAGGTGTTGCCCACCACGCAGAGCAGCAGCTTTGCGATGGATTTGAAAAAGTGGCACGACATCATGCAGGCCTACGAAAACGGCGGCCATGCTTACCACGCCACCATGCCAACCGACGCCCTGCAGCGCTTGCGCGACACCATGCTCGAAACCGAAATCTACGGCTTTGGCAAAGTGCGCGAAGAGCAAATGGCTTTGGGCGCTGCGGTGCGGGCGCTGCTCAAAGAATATGGCTATGCCAGCGTCGCCGCGCCTGGCTATGAGGCCCCGGGTGTGGTGGTCAGCTACACCGACGACAACGAGATCCAAAGCAGCAAGCGCTTCCTCGAGTTGGGCTTGCAGACGGCTGCGGGCGTACCACTGCAGTGCGACGAGGGCAAAGACTTCAAGACCTTCCGCATCGGACTCTTTGGTCTCGATAAGTGGCATGACACAGAGCGCACCGTTGAGATGCTGCGCGTCGCGCTCGACAAAGTCGCACAAGACAAACCACAGCCGGCCACAGTGGGCGCCTAAGCCATTCGCTGCACCCCGAGGCTGAGCACAAGTGGCCACAGCTTCGGGCATAAAAAAACCGGGCCAGGCCCGGTTTTTTTATGAGTCGGTCGATCAGATCTGAACCATCTCAAAATCTTCCTTGCGCGCATCGCACTCGGGGCAAGTCCAGTTCATGGGCACATCGGCCCATTTGGTGCCAGGTGCAATGCCGTGCTCAGGGGCGCCCTCAGCTTCGTCATAGATCCAGCCGCAAATCAGGCACATCCAAGTCTCAGTTGCTTCACTCATGGTTCTCTCTTTGGCTTATCTTAGAATGAATCCATTGTAGCCAGACTGCCAAAGCCCTTCACGGCCCAAGCTCTCGCCATGTATCCGCCGACCCCCCTCAACCGCCCACACCAAGGCTGCAAACACCATGTCTGACGCACCCAGAGATGCCCTCAAGAACGACGCCAGCAGCCTGCCGTGCCTGCTCAGCTTCAATGCCATCGACCCCAGCGGCGCGGGCGGGCTTGCCGCAGACATCCTCACGGCAGCGTCGGCCAACACCCACCTGCTGCCTGTGGCTTGCGCCGTGTTGACGCGCGACACCTCGGTGGTCCACGACCACCACTGCCTTGACGAAGAAGTCATCACTGACCAAGCCCGCTGCATCTTAGAAGACGCCCCAGCCCAGGGCTTCAAAGTGGGCTTCGTGGGTAGCCCTGAAAACATCAGCGCCGTGGCGCAAATTGTCAGCGACTATGCCGAGCTGCCCGTGATCGCCTACATGCCAGACCTGTCTTGGATGGAAGAAATGGCGATTGAAAACTACCTAGATGCCTTCAGCGAGTTGATGCTGCCGCAGGTGACGGTGTTGTGCGGCAATTACGCCACCCTATCGCGCTGGCTGTTGCCCGACTGGCAAGGCCAACAAGCACCCAGTCCGAGAGACGTGGCGCGCGCCGCTGCTGACAAGGGCGTGGCTTACACCTTGGTCACCAGCTACCCCGGTGCCGATCACTGGCTAGAGAACCACCTCGCATCACCTGACGCCTTGCTCGCCAGCGCGCGCTTTGACCGCTTTGAGGCCCGATTCAGCGGTGCTGGTGACACGCTGAGCGCGGCCTTGGTGGCCCTGCTTTGCGCCGGGGCAGACCTGCAGACCGCCTGCGCCGACGCCCTGAATTACCTTGACCAAGCTTTAGACGGCGGGTTTCAACCAGGCATGGGCAACGCCATACCTGATCGGCTGTTTTGGTCAGACGCAGGGGACGAAACACCAGACGCTGACGCCCCTGACAACCTGCAAACGCTGAGTGACTTCCCCATCGACAACACCCGCCACTGACATTTTTAAATCTAACCAAACGACTGCAAACCATGGACCAGAACCAAACCCTATTCGAGCGCTCTAAGCGCGTCATTCCAGGCGGCGTCAACTCTCCGGTGCGCGCTTTCAAGGCCGTAGGCGGCACGCCACGATTTGTCACCCGTGCACAGGGCGCCTACTTTTGGGACGCCAACGACCAACGCTACATCGACTACATCAACTCGTGGGGCCCCATGATCTTGGGCCACGGCGACCCCGAAGTCATGGCCGCTGTGCAAGAGGCCATGGCACAGGGCTTCAGCTTTGGCGCACCCACCGAGCGCGAGGTCGAGCTGGCCGAGGCCATCATCTCGCACCTACCCAGCATGGACATGATTCGCTTGGTCAGCTCTGGCACCGAAGCCGGCATGAGCGCCTTGCGCTTGGCGCGCGGCGCCACAGGCCGCAACAAAATCATCAAGTTTGAAGGCTGCTACCACGGCCATGCCGACGCCTTGCTGGTCAAAGCAGGCTCTGGCTTGGCAACCTTTGGGCACCCCACCAGCGCCGGCGTGCCCGCTGATGTGGTCAAAGACACCCTCGTGTTGACCTACAACGACGTGGCCGGCCTAGAGGCGGCATTTGCCGAACACGGCGCCGACATCGCCTGCATCATGCTCGAGCCCATCGCCGGCAACATGAACATGGTGCGCGCCAGCGTCCCCTTCATGAAAGCCTGCCGCGACCTGTGCACACAGCACGGCGCATTGTTGATCTTTGATGAAGTCATGACTGGCTTTCGCGTGGATTTGGGCAGTGCGCAAAAGCTCTATGCCCAAGAGATACCGGGCTTTGAGCCCGACCTCACCGCGCTGGGCAAAGTCATCGGTGGCGGCATGCCGCTGGCCGCGTTTGGCGGCAAACGAGCCGTCATGGAACACCTCGCGCCGCTGGGCCCGGTCTACCAAGCAGGCACTTTGTCGGGCAACCCCGTCGCCACGGCCTGCGGCTTGGCCACCCTCAAGGGCATCTCTCAGCCCGGATTTTTCGAACGCTTGAGCCAACGCACCAAAGCACTGGCAGACGGCTTGCGCCAAGTCGGACAAGAGGCAGGCGTGCCCCTGAGCACCGACGCTCAAGGCGGCATGTTTGGCTTCTTCTTGCTCAACGAATTGCCGCAAAATTATGGTCAAGTGATGCAGTCTGACGGCGAGCTATTCAATCGGTTCTTCCATGGCATGTTGGACCGCGGCGTCTACCTAGCACCCGCACTCTACGAAGCGGGCTTTGTCTCGGGTGCGCACACCGACGAAGACATCGCCAATACCTTGCAAGCGGCGCGCGACACACTCAAGACCCTTTGACACGACCCAAATCTGGCTTGACTGCACTCAGCGCAGCTTCGAGCCAGACGGCTGGGCTATGATCGCGTCAACCAAGGAACACCATGCAAAAGAAATACGCGTTACAGATCGCAGGCAAAAACCCAGAGCGATTGTTGGATGCGGTGCGCCACGACATCAAACAACAATTCAAACGACTGCGCGCCAAAGCGCTGCCAAGCGGCGCTGAAGTCTGGCGCTTTTCTTGCCGACTGGGCCCCACCGCCGAGGCCCTTGCCCCCGTCAGCGAAGCAGAATTGGGCAACGCCATCGCTCAACTCGCGCAGCGAGGTGCCAGCGAGGCTCACCTCGAAATCGTCGCCGAAGGCAGCATGCGCGGCAAACGACCCGCACCCGATACCTCGGCTTGATCGCTTCGCTTAGGCCAGCGCGCTAGGGTATGGCCAGCGCTGAGCCTCGGACTGACTGGATTCGCGAAACCCAGACCCCAGATTCATTTGCGCAAAGCCTGTCCCGCAGCCTGCGCGCGCAGTTTGTCTTTTTTGCTGGGTCGCTTGCCTTTGATGCCGCCGTTGCTCAACGGGTCGACTGCCGAAGGGGGTGGCGCCTCTGTAGGCTCAAAGCCCGCGACCACTTCGGGCGGCAGGTCCAAGGCGTTGCGCTTTTGGATGACCCGCCAATGGTTGGCTTGCGCAGGCGTCACAAACGACACAGCTTGCCCTTTTTGTCCAGCGCGTCCGGTTCGCCCGATGCGGTGGGTGTAGTCGGTGGCAGATCGGGGCAGGTCGTAGTTGACCACCATGTCCAGCTGCTCAATGTCGATGCCGCGCGCTGACAAGTCGGTGGTCACCACCACCTGCCAAAGCGCTTGCTTGAAGTCTTGCAACACCGATTGCCTTGTGGCCTGTGGCATTTCGCCGTGCAGTGGTGTGGCATTGATGCCTGCGCGGTAGAGCTTGTCGGCGACGTGGATGGTCGCGTAGCGCGTTGCCACAAACACCAAGATGCGCTGGCCGGCGTGTTGTTCCACCAATTGGCGCAACAGCTGGGTGCGGTTTTTTTCGTCCACTGCAATGGCGCGTTGTTCGATCTCGGGCGCATCTTGCGCGTGGCCTTCCACACCGATTTGTACAGGCTCAGTCAGCAAGCCTTTGGCCAAGGCTTGCACCGCTTTGCCGTAGGTCGCCGAAAACAACAGGGTTTGCCGCTGCGCGGGGACCAGCGCCATGATGCCTTGCAACTCGTTGGCAAAGCCCGCGTCCAACATGCGGTCTGCCTCGTCCAGCACCAAGTGCTCAAGGTCGCTTAAGCGCAGCGCTTTGTGCGCAATCACATCGAGCAAACGCCCGGGTGTAGCCACCACCACATCGGCGCCGCCGCGCAGGCCCATGAGCTGTGGGTTGATGGACACGCCGCCATGTATCACCGACACCCGCAGGCCCTGCGGCACGGCCACGCGCGAACACACGTCACCCACTTGCACGGCCAGCTCGCGCGTGGGCAACAACACCAACACACGCGTGCGCCGGTGGCGCTGCGGCGCATGATTTTGCGCCGTGAGTCTATGGACCAAAGGCAGCACAAAAGCCAGCGTTTTGCCTGACCCCGTGGGCGCTGTGGCCCACACATCTCGCCCTTGCAGCACGGGCGCAATGGCTTGCTGCTGGATGGCTGTGGGCTCGCGCACACCCATATCGGACACGGCGCTCAGCAATTCAGGGGACAAGCCCAGTTCGTAAAACTTCATGTCGGTGCTTACCTCAAGGCCATGGCCAGGTGAATAGAGAAACCGTGGCCACTCGCGCCAAGGGCCGACGCAGCGACATGGCGCGAAAACAAGGGTAGGTCTGGGCGACGGTATGGGCGCGGATGCATGCGTTTGGCGCGCATCGCACCCACCGTGGGTTTGGCACAGGTTGGCACCATGGCCTGGGTAGGCCATGTGCGCACGCTGGGCTCAATGCCGAAAATGACGCACACCCGTGAAGACCATGGCCACACCGCGCTCGTTGGCAGCGTCGATGACCTCTTGGTCACGCATCGAACCACCGGGCTGAATGACGCAGCTTGCGCCAGCGTCCACCACCACGTCCAAGCCATCGCGGAACGGGAAAAACGCGTCACTGGCTACCACTGTGCCTTGCAAACTGAGCTGTGCTGCTTCGGCCTTGATGCTGGCGATGCGCGCTGAGTCCAGGCGGCTCATCTGCCCCGCACCAACGCCCATGGTCATGCCGCCTTTGCAAAACACGATGGCGTTGGACTTCACAAACTTGGCCACCTTCCACGCAAACAACAAGTCGTTCAACTCTGCAGGGCTGGGCTGTTTGATGGTGACCACATTCAAGTCGCTGAGCGCAAGCTCATGGTTGTCGGCGCTTTGCACCAACAAGCCTGACCCCACACGCTTGGTCTCTAGCGCGTTGCGCACTTGGCCAAAATTGGCAGGCAGCGCGATCTTCATCAAACGCACGTTGGCTTTGCTCTTGAAAATCTCCAACGCCTCGGCGCTGAAATCGGGCGCCATGAGCACTTCGACAAACTGCTTGCTGACGGCTTGCGCCGCGGCCAAATCGACGGGGCAATTGAAAGCAATGATGCCGCCAAAGGCACTGGTCGGGTCGGTTTGAAAGGCCTTGCTGTAGGCCTCAAGGGCGTTGGCCCCGACCGCCACGCCGCAGGGGTTGGCGTGCTTGACGATGACACAAGCCGCAGCCGATGGGCCGCTGGCGCTGACACCAAAACTCTTGACGCACTCCCAAGCGGCGTCTGCATCGGCGATGTTGTTGTAGCTGAGCTCTTTGCCCTGCAACTGCACGCCCGTGGCCAGCGAACCCTGTGCAGGCGACAAGTCGCTGTACCAGGCCGCTTGCTGGTGGCTGTTTTCGCCGTAGCGCAGGTCTTGCACCTTGGCGTATTGCTCGTTGAACTGCGCGGGGAACTGGGCGCGCTCTGGCACAGCCTCGGCGCTGCCACTTGCATCAAAGGTGACGCTGGACAAGTAGTTGCTGATGGCGCCGTCGTATTGGCTGATGCGGTTGAAAGCCGCCACCGAGAGTGAAAAGCGCAATGCGTCGCTGAGCGCGCCGTGCGTGCGCAGCTCGGCGATCACAGCCTCGTACTGGCTGGCGTCGGTGACCACGCCAACGTGCTCCCAGTTTTTGGCAGCGCTGCGCACCATCGCTGGGCCGCCAATGTCGATGTTCTCGATCGCGTCGGCCAAGGTGCAGCCCGGCTTGGCCACGGTTGCTTCGAAGGGGTAGAGGTTCACCACCAACAAGTCAATGGTGTCAATTTGGTGCTCGGCCAGCGCCGCCATGTGTTCAGGCAGGTCACGGCGCGCCAACAAGCCGCCGTGTACTTTGGGGTGCAAGGTCTTGACCCGACCATCGAGCATCTCTGGAAACTCGGTGACGCTGGCCACTTCGGTAACAGGCAACCCAGCGTCTGCGAGCAACTTCGCGGTGCCGCCGGTTGAGATCAAACCGATGTCCAATGCGTGCAGCGCTTGCGCCAACTCCAAGATGCCAGTTTTATCAGATACAGAGATCAGTGCGTTCATCAGTTGTCCTCAGGTATAGGGTCGTTTCGTTTCAGGTTTTTGGGGTCGGGGGCTAGCCACGCTTGAGCAAGCCGTGCGCGGCCAGCTTTTTTCTCAAGGTGTTGCGGTTCAGACCCAGCCAATGCGCCGCGCGCGATTGGTTGTGGTCGGCACGGGCCATCACCTCTTCGAGCAGGGGTTTCTCAAACACTTGCAGCACCATGTCGTACATGTCGACTGGGGTGCTGTCACCCAAATCAGAGAAGTAGTCGTTCAGCTTCTTGCGCAGTGACGCGTCGATGTCGTGTTCGTTGCTGGTCGTGCTCATGGGTAACAGGCCTCCGCTTCAAATTCAGGCACCCTGTCTGCAGCCAACGCATCAAAGTAGCGGGTCACAGCGACCAGCTGCGCTTGGGTTGACTCTAGGCGGTTGATGTGGCGGCGAAAAACGTCGCCACAGGGCAAAGCCTGGGTGTACCAAGCCAAGTGCTTGCGCGCCGAGCGCACGCCGGTGTACTCGCCATACAAGGCATAGTGTTCTTGCAAATGCTCAAGCATCCAGCCCTGCATTTCAGTGGCCGTGGGTGGGGGCAGCTCGGTGCCGGTTTTCATGTAGTGGGCAATCTCGCGAAAGATCCATGGGCGCCCCTGCGCGGCTCGACCAATCATGACCGCGTCGGCCCCAGTTTGCGCCAGCACCTCAACCGCGCGCTGTGGCGAGTCAATGTCGCCGTTGACCACCACGGGTATGCGCACCTGCGACTTGATCGCTGCGGTGGTTTCGTGTTCTGCGACACCGCTGTATTTTTGCTCGCGTGTGCGCCCGTGCACGGTGAGCATGGCCACGCCCGCTTGCTCGGCCAGCTGTGCAATGCGCGGGGCATTTTTGGCGTCGGCGCTCCAACCCGTGCGCATCTTGAGCGTCACAGGCACACCGTGCGGCTGGGCCGCATCGACCACGGCTTGCACGATGTCTATGGCCAGCCGCTCGTCTTGCATCAACGCCGAGCCAGCCCATTTGTCACAAACCTTTTTGGCCGGGCAGCCCATGTTGA
>CBFIFT010000001.1:57610-67780 GCA_965661935.1 Burkholderiaceae bacterium
GCGCGCGGCCTCGGCCATCATCTGGGCGTCGGTGCCTGCGATTTGTACTGCAATGGGCGCGGCTTCACCGTCGTGGTTGGCTCGCCTTGAGGTCTTGAGGCTGTCGCGCAAGTCGGGGCGCGACGTAACCATTTCGCTGACCGCATAGCCAGCGCCCAGGCGCTTACACAAGGTGCGAAATGGGCGGTCGGTCACCCCAGCCATCGGCGCGACGAAAAGCTGATTCGGTAGTGTGTAAGGGCCGATGTGCATGGTAGGGCAAGCGCGAAGGCTTTCACCATCGCAGGTTCAGCGCTTGGGGTCCATGACTGGGGTCAAGCTGCTTAAAAAATGAGCATTGGATTGTAACGGCTGCAAGGGCCCTCAACCGCCCTAACCGCGGTTTGGTACAACCCCAGCCATGCAAAGCCCGATGTGTTGCAGATTGTCACGCCCGCGTGGTTTTTGATTAACCGAGTGATTTCGTCTGGCTTTCCAACACTAAGCATTCAGCTTTCCATTGCGCCATCTTTGAATGGATACTTTTGGTTTGAAATTCAAGCCAAGGCGTGGCCTTTGGACCCGCATTTGCGCGCCAGAGCTCGCCATGGGCGCTCTCTAATATGTCGGCCATGAGCACTGCATTTGCCGCCACGCGCCGCCAAAAACTAGGTTGGGCGCTGTATGAGTCGCTACCCAAGACGTGGCAGGCGCGGTGGCAACACGTCGAGCACGAGTTGCTACAACCCCGAACGGTCATGGGCAAGCGCTACACCCTGTTGGTGTTGCTGACCATCGTGGTGTCCATCTTCTTTTTGTTCATCATCGATCAGTACCCGACGTGGTTCCCCATCGAGAGCACGCAAACGTTTGTGGTGGAGTTGATCATTTTGGTGATCTTTGGGGTCGACTACATACTCAACGCCACGGTCACCCGCATCAAAGATTGGCGCGCCTTGCTGCTGCTGACCGGTGACTTTTTGGCCGTCGTGCCTTCGGCCATCGTGGTGATGGTGTACTTTGGCTGGATACACGGTGCCCACGTCGAGGGCTTGGTGTTGCTGCGTCTGTTCCGCTTGATGCGGGTGGTCAAACTGCTGCGCTTGGGCAATATTTTGGTTGACGTTCTGGGTGCCTCGGTCTTCACGCTGGTGTTTGGCACCATGGCCGCGCATTTGGGGATTCGGGTCGCCTTTCTTGAGATCGGCGCCGCCATGAACTTTGACCTGCTGGGCTTTTTTGATCGCAACATATTGTTGTTGGCCGTGGGCTCTGTGGGCTCGGTGTTTGGCATTGCCTTGGCGATCACCTTTGGCATCGTCAAGCGCAAACAAATGGAAATCACCGAACTGCACCGCACCGCCTTAGATGCGGTGCAAATGATCGAGCACGACATCCAAACAGTGCTGGCCGACGCTGCCAAAGACAAGCCAGACCCTGGCTTTGCCCAGTGGCGTCAGCGCTTGAGCCTTTACTTGGTTGAAGAGGTTTCGTACGAAACCATGAAGCGCGAGTCCATGGCCATGCTCGAGCGCGTGCGGGCGATTGTTGCCACACGGCCCAGCATGGATGTGCCTTTTCATGCGGTGTTGGTGCAACGCGTATCAGCCTTTCTCACACGCACCCAAGTGTGTTTTCACCCCGCGTTTTATCAATGGCTGCGGCGCATTTCCAACCTGTATTTCACCTTGGTCATGCTGGCAGCGCCGGGCCTCACGGGCTTGGCTGTTCAGATGCTGGTGATTTTTGTGTTTGGCGGCTTGGTCATCATCATCGATGACATGGACCACGCGGTCGACAAGAGTGTGGTGATCTTCAACTCGAAAATCCTCGACCACTGAGCCAAGTCAACCACTGCGGCGCACCTATACTGCGCCACCATGGACGCATGGATTCACAGCACATTGGCCTTTTTTAGTTTGCCAGCGGTTGGGCTGTCGACGGTGTTCGTGGTCGCTTTGCTCTCTGCGACTTTGATTCCCGGTGGCTCAGAGTGGGCGGTACTGGCGTGGCTTGCGCTGCGCCCAGACGCCTTTTGGGAAACCATCGCCGTGGCCACCGTGGGCAACACCTTGGGCGGCGCCATCTCTTGGTGGATGGGCTGGGGCGCGCACGCGCTGGCCGAGCGTTGGCGCGACAGCCGCACCCACGTTCGGGCGCTGGTTTGGCTAGAGCGCGTGGGGCCCAAAGCGCTGCTGATGTCGTGGTTGCCCATCATCGGTGACCCCTTGGTCGCCGTGGCTGGTTGGCTCAAGTTGCCCTTTTGGGCTTGCATGGCTTACTCGGCCGTTGGCAAGGCTCTGCGCTACATCATCATGACGGCGATCGCCTTGCAAATATTGCCTCTGATCTGAAGGCGACGCGGCGATAAACGCGGGCAAAATGCGGGCATCTATTTCAGGCGGAGCTCGAGCATGCAACAGGTGACATTGATTGGTTACGGCGAGGTGGGTCAAATATTCGCACGCAGCCTCAAACCCATGGTGACCCGCGTGCGCGCTTGGGACATCGCCTTGCTCGACCCCAGCCGCCGCGCCAAGATGCAAGCCAGCGCCGACGCACACGGCATCGACTTGGGCCGTGACATCGGCGAGGCGCTGCAAGGCAGCGAGCTGGTGATCAGCGCCGTCACCGCTTCGCAAACCTTAGACGTGGCCAAAGAAGTGGCCGCTCACATCGCACCAGGTGCTTATTTCTTAGACCTCAACTCTGCCTCGCCTGGCACCAAGCAGCAAGCCCGAGACGCCTTGCAAGCCCCAGGCGCGCATTACGTTGAGGCAGGGGTGATGACCTCTGTGCCGCCTTATGGGCTGAAGGTGCCCATGTTGCTAGGCGGCGCCATGGCCCAAGCACTCCACCCTCAACTGCAGGCTTGGGGCATGGACACGCAGGTCGTCAGCACCGAGGTGGGGGTGGCGTCGGCCACCAAAATGAGCCGCTCGATCATGATCAAAGGGCTAGAGGCATTGGTCATCGAGAGCTTCACCACCGCGCGCGAACACGGTGTCGAGGACGCCATGGTGGCCACGTTGACCGAGACTTTTCCGCAAATCGACTGGCACGCCCAAGCGGCTTACTTTTTCATGCGCGTGGCGCAACACGGCAAGCGCCGCGCCGAAGAAATGCGCGAGGCCGCGGTCACCGTCGCCGAAGCCGGCCTGCCTCCCACCATGGGCTCAGCCATCGCCAACAAGCACCAAGAGATTGCCGACCATGCCGCCGCTGGCACCTTTGCCCAAGTGCAGGCAAAAGACCCGTGGCAGCGCTATGCAGATGCGCTGCTAGCGGCGCGAATTGAGCCATCGTGAGTGCAATTTTGAACATCACCGGGCCGATCTTTTTGATCATCGGCCTGGGTTACGTCAGCGTGCGCGCGGGTTTATTTGACAAGTCCCACACGCGCGCGCTGGGACGCTTTGTGATGTATGTTGCGCTGCCCGCGTTGCTGTTCAAGGCCCTCGCAGATCGCGACTTGGCCGACATCGTGCACGCCGACTACATGGTGATTTATGCGCTTGCCTCGGCCGCGCCACTGGCGTTGATGTTGTGGTGGCAACGCCGCCAAGGCGCTTCCCACGCGCGCACGGGCACCATGGCCATGGGCGTGAGTTGCCCCAACAGCGGCTTTGTGGGCTTTCCCATTTTGTTGTTGCTGATGCCGCAGGTGGCGCCCATCGTGTTGGCCTTGAACATGGTGGTCGAGAACTTCTTCACTTTGCCGCTGACCATGGCCTACAGCGAGCGCAAGCCCAGCGCGCGCGGCCACTGGGTGCACGCCATCGGGCGCGCGCTCAAGCCGCTGCGCACCAACCCCTTGTTCATGGCCATTGTTCTGGGCGGCGCTTTTGCGGCGACAGGTTGGCAGTTGCCCATTGCCGTGGGGCGCTCGATCGAAGTGCTGGCGCAAGCCGCGGGCGGTGCCGCGTTGTTTGCCATCGGCGGTGGTTTGGTTGGTTTGCAAATCAAAGGGCTTCGCCGCCCCGTGGCAAGCGTGATGCTGGGTAAGCTCATCGTTCACCCTGCGGTGTGCGCCGCGCTGGTCTACTGGGTGTGGCCGCTTGGCGACCCCATGCTGAGCCAAGCCATGGTCTTGTCAACCGCCATGCCCATGCTTGGCGTCTATCCTTTGCTGGCTTCGCGCGTGGGCCAAGAAGACTTGGCCAGCGCGGCCATGTTGGCCACCACCGTGGTCTCATTTTTTAGTTTGAGTTTGGTGATCGCGCTGTTGGGTTTGGGCGCGCCGACACTCGGTGTGTAGCCACGGCGCGGGTGAGCGCTGGCGCCGTTAGCCCAGCACCCGCAGCGCCACCGATGTGTAAAGCGGTATGCCCACCAAAATATTGAACGGAAAAGTCACGCCCAGCGACAAGCCCAAGTACACCGATGGCGAAGCCTCAGGCACCGCATAGCGCAGCACCGCAGGCACCGCAATGTAGGACGCGCTGGCGGCCAACACCATCAGCAGTGCCGCGTTGCCCACTGGCAAACCCAAGCCCCACGCCAGCCCCAAGGCCAAGCCAGCGTGCACCAGCGGCGCCAGCAGCGCGTAGGCCCACAGGTGCCAAGGCAGGTCGCGCACCTTAGAGGCGTTGCGCGCGGTCGTCAAACCCATGTCCAACAAAAAGAAGGCCAGCATGCCTTTGAACAAATCGCCCACAAAAGGCTGCATGGCCACCGCCCCAGCCTCGCCGCTGAGCAAGCCCACCGCCATCGCGCCCAACAACAGCAACTGCGCGCCATCGGTGATGGACTCGTGCAAGACCTTGCCCATAGACGAAGGTGGCGCCTGCACCTGGCTTGGCGTGGCTTCTGGTGTCTGCGTCGCCAAGCGCTGCTTTTGGCGAATGCGGTTGGCCAACACCACCGCCACGATGATGGCGGGTGACTCCATCAAGGCCATGGCTGCGGCCATGTACCCCGCGTACGCCACGCCTTGGTTCTCTAAGAACTGTATGGCGGTGATGAAGGTCACCGCGCTAACCGAGCCATAGGTGGCGGCAACTGCGGCCGCGTCAAAGCGGCTGATCCAGCGCTTCAAGAGCAAATAACTCATGCAAGGCACAAGCAGCGCCAGTGTGATCGCCGCGCCCAAGCTCGACACCACGTCCATGGTGAGGCCAGACTGAGCCAAGGCAAAACCGCCCTTCAGCCCCAGCGCCATCAGCAAATACAACGACAAAAACCGCGAAATGGCGGGCGGAATCTCTAGGTTCGATCGCACTCCGGCGGCCAGCAGGCCGAACAAGAAAAACAAAATGGCTGGGTCTAAAAAGTTGTTCACATGCATCTCCTGGGCGCGAATGGTAGGCTTCAAAGATGTCAATGTAAAATTGATTTTTCGGCATTTATGTATAGGTTTTTATCTATGAATATCACCTTTCGCCAGCTGAAGATGTTTTTGGCTCTCGCAGACACCGGCAGCGTCAGTGCCGCCGCCAAAGCCATGCACGTCACGCAGCCCACCGCGTCCATGCAGCTCAAAGAATTGGGGCAATCGCTGGGGGTGGCTTTGTATGAGGTGATCGGCAAAAAGGTTTACCTCACTGTGCACGGCCAAGAGCTGGCCCACACCGCCCGCCAGATGCTCAACACCTGGGACAGCTTTGCCCAAGGGGTAGATGCGGCGCAAGGGCTGACGCGGGGCAAGCTGCGCGTGGCTGTGGTGAGCACGGCCAAGTACTTCATTCCGCGGCTGATTGGCAGCTTTTGTCAGGCCCACCCCGCAGTCGATGTGTCGCTAGAGATATTGAACCGCGACGGTGTGGTCCAACGCCTGCAGTCCAACCTAGATGACCTCTACATCATGTCCCAACCCCCCAAACACATGGACTTGAACGACCAAGTGTTCATGAGCAACCCCTTGGTGTTGATCGCACCCAGTGACGACCCACTGACCCGAGAGACGCAGCTCGAGCTAGAGCAACTGCAAACCCGCCGCTTCATCTTGCGAGAGAAAGGCTCGGGCACCCGCATGGCCGTTGATGGCTACTTTAGGCAGCGGCGCTTCAAGCCCCAAGTGCGCTTGGAGTTGGGCAGCAACGAAGCCATCAAAGAATCGGTGGCGGGCGGCTTGGGACTGGGGTTTGTGTCCAGCCACGCGCTGCACGGACTCAGCGAAGAGCACGGCGTCAGCGTCTTGCAGGTGGTGGACACGCCCATTGCGTCCCACTGGCACATGGTCCACCTCAACTCCAAAAAGCTCACGCCCGTGGCTGCGGCGTTCAAGCGCCACTTGCTCGAGGCCAGCCAAAGCAGCCCGCCAACAAACACCTGATTGCCAGCGTCACCCCGAGGTATGGCCACCTAAACCATGGGGTACCTGCATCAGACCCTGCACCGACCGCGCTACCTGCCCGGCGCAAAAGCTGAGTGACTGTGCGCCATACCCGAGGCAAGATTCAGGCTTGAGGCTTCAGGGCTGAGCAACACCCAAGGCCACTTCTGACAGCAAGGCCAGCGCGGCCAGCTGCGTTCGGGTGGCGGTGCGGCTGCGGCTGACGGCCAACGACACAGGGATGCGCAATCCCGGTGCAGCCAAGGCCTGCACGGAGTAAGCCGAGGGCCGCACCGATCGCGCCACCGCATGCGGTGGCAACAGCGCCGCGCCCACACCGTCGGCCACCAAATCCAAGATGGCCTGAACGCCGTCGATCTCCAGCGCCACCCGAGGTGTCAAACCATGCGCCGCCAACTGCGACTCCACGTGCACGCGAATGGCATTGGGCCGGCTCGGTATCACCAACGGCAAGTCGCGCAACAGATCCAAAGACACCGGCGGCGGTGGCGGGTCTTGTGCCAGCCCCGGCGGGCGGGCTTGCACCAACACGAGGTCTTCGGTCATCAGCGGGCGCAACTCGATATCAGGCAGCACCACTGTCTCGTAGACCACAGCCGCATCTAAGCGGCCTTGCTGCACACCATCGAGCAAACCCGCTGACAAGCTCTCAGTGATGGACAAACTCGCTTGGGGCAACTGGTGCCGAAACGCGCGCGTGTAGGCCACCGTCATCACGCGCGCCAAACTGGGTGGCAAACCGATGGTGACGTGGCCCGCCAACTCGCCCGCCACGCGGCCCATGTCCTCCATGGCCCGGTCGATCTGGTGCAGAATGCCGCGCCCATGCTCAAGCAACCGCTTGCCCGCTTCGGTGGGTGAAGCGCCGCGCCCATTGCGCAGCAACAGGTTTTGCCGCAGTTCAACCTCGAGTAGCCGCACCTGGCGCGACAACACGGGCTGGGCCACCCCCAGTGCTTGCGCCGCACGGGTGAAACTGCCCAGCTCGGCAACGCGCACAAAGTAGGTCAACTGCTTCAATTCCATGTTGATATTTTAGATATGAATCAATCAGATATTCACTTTTGATATATCAGATAGTCCCCACAGCCACTTGGCGCTGGGTGCGGCGGTGCTGACAATCACGCCATGACCCCATCCATCACCCTGCGCGGCATCTCATCCATGGCCACCCGATTGGTGTTGCAAGAGCTCACCGAGGCCTACACCTTGCAAACCGGTATTGGTGTGCAAATTGAATCCATAGGCGGCGTGGATGTCGCCAAACGCGTGGCCAACGCAGAGCCATTTGACGTGGTTTTTTTGGGCTCGGGCGCGATGGACAAGTTGCTTCAAGCCGGCCACCTGCTGGCCAATAGCGTGGTGCCGCTGATGAACTCGGCCACCGCCGTGGCCGTAGCCAGTGGCAGCGCACACCCCGACATCAGCACCGAGGCCGCGCTCCAAGCCGCTGTGCTGGCCGCCCCCAGCATCAGTTATTCGACGGGGCCCAGTGGCGTGGCGCTGGCCGCATTGTTCGAGCGCTGGAGCCTGGCTCAAACCTTGGCAGATCGCACCATCACACCGCCGCCGGGCACGCCCGTGGGCAGCTTGGTGGCACAGGGTGAGGCTGCCTTGGGGTTTCAGCAATTGAGCGAGTTGATACACGTTGAAGGCATTGACGTGGTGGGCCCCTTGCCCGAGCCATTGGCCATACAAACCATTTTTTCTGGCGGTGTGGCCAGCACGTCGCAGCAGGCACAGGCCGCGCAGGACTTGCTGGCGTTTTTGGCCTCAGACCAAGCCAGCGCGGCCAAGCGCGCGCAAGGCATGGACCCCGTATGAGCGCTCGCGTGCGCTGGCCCTCACCCCCCTTTTCACACAAACCCCACCCATCACCCACTTTGGAGTTGACCCATGAGCCGCAGCCCCTTGATCATTGACGTACACGGCCACTACACCACGGCACCTGCCGCCTTGGGCGACTGGCGCAACTTGCAAATCGCGTCGCTGAGCGACCCCAGCGTCATCGCCGACCCCAAGGCTTTGCGCATCAGCGACGACGAGCTGCGCGAATCGATCGAAACCAACCAGCTGGCCAAGATGAAAGAACGCGGCTCTGACCTCACCGTCTTTAGCCCCCGCGCATCTTTCATGGCCCACCACATCGGTGACTTTCAAACCTCTAGCACTTGGGCCGCCATTTGCAACGAACTGTGTGCCCGTGTGGCTCAGCTCTTCCCCGACAACTTCATCGGTGCGGCCATGCTGCCGCAGTCACCCGGTGTTGACCCCGCCACCTGCATCCCAGAGATAGAAAAGTGCGTCAAAGACTACGGCATGGTCGGCATCAACCTCAACCCTGACCCATCGGGAGGCCACTGGACCAGCCCGCCGCTGACCGACAAGCACTGGTACCCCATCTACGAAAAAATGGTCGAGCACGACATCCCCGCGATGATCCACGTCTCCACCAGTTGCAACGACTGCTTTCACACCACCGGTGCGCATTACCTCAACGCCGACACCACCGCTGTGATGCAGTGCATACAAGGCGACTTGTTCAAAGACTTCCCCACGCTGAAGTTTTTGATTCCGCACGGCGGCGGCGCTGTGCCCTACCACTGGGGCCGCTTCAGGGGCTTGGCACAAGAGATGAAAAAGCCCCTGCTCGAAGACCACGTGCTCAACAACATCTTCTTCGACACCTGCGTCTACCACCAGCCGGGCATCGACTTGCTCACCAAGGTGATCCCTGTCGAAAACATTTTGTTTGCCTCTGAAATGATTGGCGCCGTGCGTGGCATTGACCCCCAAACCGGACACTACTACGACGACACCAAGCGCTACGTTGCGGCCACGCCCAACCTCACCGAAGCCCAGCGTTTCCAAGTGTTTGAGGGCAACGCCAGGCGTGTGTTTCCGCGGCTTGACGCCGCGCTCAAGGCCAAAGGCCTCTGAACCCAACCGACGGAGAAAATCCCATGTACGAACTTGGCGTGGTCCACCGCAACATCACCCGCACCGACTCAGAAACAGCCCAGCGCTTGGGCGCATTTGGCAGCGCCACCGTGCACGAAGCCATGGGCCGCGTGGGCTTGATGTCCACCCACATGCGGCCCATTGACTCGCAAGCGCGCGTGGGCGGCAGCGCCGTCACGGTGCTGCTTCACCCCGGCGACAACTGGATGATGCACGTGGTGGCCGAACAAATTCAGCCCGGCGACGTCGTGGTCGCTGCCTGCTCAGCGCCGTGCACAGATGGCTTTTTTGGCGACCTCTTGGCCACCAGTTTCATGTCGCGTGGCGCCAAGGCACTGATCATCGACGGCGGTGTGCGCGACACCAAAGACCTCAACGAAATGGGCTTTCCGGTGTGGAGCACCGCGATCAGCTCAAAGGGCACGATCAAAGCCACACTGGGCTCGGTGAACATCCCCGTCGTCTGCGCTGGCGCCTGGGTCACCCCAGGTGACGTCGTGGTCGCCGACAACGATGGCGTGGTCGTCGTGCCCCAAGCCTGGGCCACCAAAACCCTAGAAGCGGCCAGCCGACGCGAAGCCCTCGAAGGCGAAAAGCGCGCCAAACTGGCCTCTGGCGTTTTGGGCTTGGACATGTACAACATGCGCGAGCCCTTGGCCAAAGCTGGCCTCAAGTACATCGACTGAACCATCGACTGAACCGACCCCAACACCAAAGGCACACCCCCATGAGTCACATCACCTCTGGCGACTTCACCAAAACACCCGGCTGGCTGGACTGGTACAGCGGCCCGTCCAAACCCCAGTTTCAACTGCCAGCTGGCAGCGTGGATGCGCACTGCCACGTCTTCGGTCCGGGCGACACCTTTGCCTATGCGCCAGAGCGCAAGTACACGCCCTGCGACGCCAGCAAAGCCGAGTTGTTTGCGTTGCGCG
>CBFIFT010000002.1:0-48147 GCA_965661935.1 Burkholderiaceae bacterium
AGTGGGTGCCAATCAAATGACTTTGGCTTCGTTTTTCAACTTATCGACCAAGGTGGCTACGTCTGGCACCTTGACGCCGGCGCCGCGCACGGGTGGCTCAGAAACCTTGACGGTCGTCAGGCGCGGGGTGACGTCGACACCTAAATCTGCTGGAGTCAGCGTCTCGAGGGGCTTTTTCTTGGCCTTCATGATGTTGGGCAGCGTCACATAGCGCGGCTCGTTGAGGCGCAAATCGGTGGTGATGACCGCAGGCAACTGCACGTTCAGTGTCTCGAGTCCGCCATCAATTTCGCGCTTGACCGTGGCCACACCATCGGCCACGCTCACCTCGCTGGCGAAAGTCGCTTGCGACCAGCCAGCGAGCGCAGCCAACATTTGTCCGGTTTGGTTGGCGTCGTCGTCGATGGCTTGCTTACCCATGATGACCATCTGGGGCTGCTCTTTGTCGGCCACAGCCTTGAGCAACTTCGCAACCGCCAAAGGCTGCAGCGATTCTTGGGTTTCAATCAAAATCGCCCGGTCGGCACCAATGGCCATGGCTGTGCGCAAGGTCTCTTGGCACTGCGTCACGCCGGCCGATACGGCGACGATTTCGGTTACAACACCTTTTTCTTTGAGGCGTACAGCTTCTTCGACGGCGATCTCATCGAAGGGGTTCATACTCATCTTGACGTTGGCGATGTCCACGTCGGAACCATCTGATTTGACGCGCACTTTCACGTTGTAATCGACCACCCGCTTGACGGGAACCAGTACTTTCATTGCAACCACTCCTGTGATGAAAATTGGGGCGCCGCTTGGAACGAAGCCACCGTCAACCCCAATTTGGTTTACGTTACGTAAACGTCAATTCTAGTCGGGCATCGCTCACCCAACAAAATCGAACGATCGTTCGTTTTTGATTATACGATGACTGAAGTCACCCCGTGCAGGGTGCGGGTGTCACTGGCCAACCACCCAACGCGCGCCTGCGGGCAGGCTCGGAATCTCGATATGGTGTTGGCGCAACGCCTTCAGAATGTCTAAATTGATCGCTGAAGTGATATTGGCTCGCCCGTTTTCGACGTCCTCAATCCAAAAACCCAAAACAAACAGCAACCCCTCTGGCTCGAACGACTTGAGGCTGGCCCGCGGCGCAGGTTCAATCAACACCCGATCTTGGGCAGCTGCAGCAGCCTCCAGCAAGGCGATGACCAGATCTGGGTCGGTGCTGTAGGCCACTCGCACTTCTGTCGAGAGCCAAACAAGGGGGTCCGCAAGCGACAGGTTTTCAACCCGCGAGGTGATCAGGATCTCGTTTGGGACGATTGACTCAATTCCGATTGCCGAGCGAAGCACCGTATAGCGGCCGCGAATATCAACCACCGTGCCCTCGAATCCATCAACCTTCACCATGTCACCAATGCGCACGCTGCGCTCACCCAAAATGACAAAGCCACTGACGTAATTCGAGGCCAACTTTTGCAGACCAAAACCAATCCCCACGCCAATGGCTCCGCCCAACACCGAGAGAGCGGTGAGGTCGATGCCAACGAGGCTCAAGGCGATCATCAATCCCACAAAAACCAGTGACACCCGCAAACTATTGGCGAGCATCTTGCGCAGAGACAAGTCATCGCCACCGGCCCCTTTCAGCAAATGGGACTCGAGTGCTGATGAGACCCAGAGTGCCATCAACAGCACAAAACCCGTGGTGGCAATGCCCTCTAAAGTGTTTGACAGGGTCCACACAGTTCCACCCAAATGCCAGGTGATGGCATCCAACTCTTGCCGCACCAGTGGCAGCAAACCCACGGTCCACAAAACCCAAGAGAGCAGCGCGAGTGCGACAGCCGATTTACCCATAGAGCGCAGCAACGCGCCGTCCTTGGGCAACACGCGGTCAAGGGTCAGGTGGATCGCCCACACACCGGCTAGGTAGATCACCAAGCCGAACAGGGCTCCGCGGGCAGGACTTTGATCAAACCAGCCTAGCACCCACAATGCCGCGCAGGCAATCAAAGGAGGAAGCAAGCCATCCCAGCCACGCAGGCCTAGCCAAACTGAGGTGCTTGTTGCGGGTTTGGCTTTGCGAGCGAGTGCGCCCAACGCCAAACTCAACGCGAGTGTGGCGATAACCAAAAACCAGCTTGTTGCGTCAACCTGATGCAACACCAGCCCGAGCGGGCTGTCTGGCCAACGCCACTGCGACCAACTCACATGCGAGGCGGCGATCACTTTAAGCGTCTCGCCATTGGGGTTTGCGCTTTTCGACAAACGCCGTTGCACCCTCTTGCGCAACTGGGTGCATCATGTTGTGCGCCATGGTTTGCGCTGCCATTTGATAGGCAGCTGCCATCGGTGCTTCGCGCTGCTGATAAACCAGCGCTTTGCCCATTGCCAGAGCGACCTTGGGCTTGCTCAACAGGGTTGAGATCAAGGTTTCCACTGCTGCATCCAGCGCTTCGGGTTCGCAGACTTGGTTCACCAGGCCGCGGACTCTGGCCTCTGCGGCGGAAATAAAGTCACCAGTCATGAGCATTTCCATGGCTGCCTTGGTGCCCACGTTGCGCGTCAAGGCCACGCTTGGCGTTGAGCAAAAAAGACCGATATCGATGCCATTGACCCCAAACGTCGCTTGATCCGACGCAATAGCCAAATCGGTTTGTGCGACCAACTGGCAGCCGGCGGCGGTGGCAATGGCGTGGACCTGTGCGATCACGGGAACCGGCAATAGCATCAACCCCAGCATCATTTTTGAACACTTGGCGAACAAATCCTGATGCGCCTTGATGTCCACCTCTTTTTGCATCGCCTTGAGGTCGTGACCGGCACAAAAAGCTTTGCCACGCGCAGCAATCACAACCACACGGGCGCTTTCATCCGCCGCCACCCGTTGCGAGGCCAACAGCAACTCGTCCAGCATGTCATCGCTCAAAACGTTGAATCTCGCTGGATCGTTCAGCGTCCAATAATGAACTCCACGATCATCACGTTGGTGCTCCAACAAACTGTGGCTCAATATTTGCATCTCGTCTCCTTAGCAGCTCAAGTCGCGAGCTCTCGAACATGGGCCACAACGCTGCGGCCCAACGCTTGCAGTTCATACCCACCTTCTAAACAGCTCACAATCTTAGATGTTTTTCCGGCTCGAAAGTGACATTTGAGTTCGCTGGTGATCCATGCATAGTCCGCCTCCACCAGCCCCCACTGCGCCATGTCGTCATCGCGGTGACCATCAAAGCCTGCGCTGATCAAAATGAGGTCGGGGTCATGGGCGTGCAAGCGTGGCCACCATTCGTCTTGTATGGCACGGCGCACCGCTTCGCTATCTGAGTAAGCGGCAAGGGGCACGTTGTGCAAATGCGCTCGGTCTGCGTACCGAGCACCGCCCGGGGGATAGAACGGGTGTTGGTAAAGCCCCAACATCAGCGCCTGCGGGTGGTCCGCCAAAATATCCTCTGTGCCATTGCCGTGGTGCACGTCAAAATCCAATACCGCGACCCGCTGAGCACCTTGCTGGAGCGCATAAATGGCACCAATGGCGACGTGGTTGAGCAGGCAAAACCCCATGGCCTGATCGCGGGTGGCGTGATGCCCTGGGGGACGCACCGCACAAAACGCATTGTGGTGCGCGCCTTGCATCACCCCATCGATCGCAGCCAAAACAGCCCCGGTCGCGCGCATGGCCGCCTGCAAACTGTGCGCGTTCATCGCTGTGTCGCTATCCAACTCCACCAACCCCTCGGTCTGTGCCCGACAATGGGCGGCCTGAAGCTGGCTGAGATAGGTTTCGTGGTGGGCGAGCTTTAGCGACTCCCAAGCCGCCAAAGGCGCTTCGCGCTTTTGCAAACAATCGGCCAAGCCCGAAGCCAGCATGGCATCCTCGATCGCATCCAACCGCAGGGGTGACTCTGGGTGAGATTCACCCATGCGGTGAAGGCGACATTCATTGTGTGTAAAGTAACCCATCAGTGGCATCCGAGAAGCTTAGCACCAGACGCGACCATGAAACACCCCGAACCCACACCCATGCGCCCGCTCGCCTCGGCGCCTACCGCCAGCTCTTTGCTGCTCAAACGGCGCCTTGGCGGACTGCTTGGGTTGGGTTTACTTGGACTGGCGTTTGCCCACACAGCCCCAGCAGCAAAAGACGCCCGAAGCAGCACCTATGCGCAAGACACTCGCGTGAGTGCATTCGCCAAAGATTGGGCGGCGCGGCATGGCGTCGCTGCAGCGCCCTTGGTGGCCGAACTCAGCCGCGTACAGATGCGCCATGACATTGTGAAGCTGATGACGCCGAGCGTTCAGCAACGCTCCAAAAACTGGCGCATTTACCGCGCGCGTTTCATCACCCGCGAGAGAGTTGAAGCGGGGCGCACCTTTTGGGAAGCCCACCGACCAGCTCTGAAGCGTGCACAGCAGCAGTTTGGCGTGGATGCCCATGTGATCGCAGGCATCCTGGGTGTAGAGACACAATTTGGCGCCAACAAAGGCTCTGTACCGGCGCTAGAGGCACTGGTCACCTTGGGTTTTGACTTTCCTGCCTCACACCCCAAGGCTGACCAACGCCAAGCCTATTTCCGCAACGAGCTGAGTGAGTTTTTGCTGCTGCGCTTGGAGCAGGAGCAAGCCAGCCAGAGCTGGCAAGGCAGCTACGCGGGGGCTCTCGGTTACCCACAATTCATGCCCAGCAGTTGGCGCAAATGGGCCATTGACTTCGATGGAGACGGTCGTGTGGATTTGCTCAACAGCCCCATTGACGCCATCGGATCAGTGGCCAACTACCTCGAACAACACGGTTGGGTTGCTGGCTGGCCCGCGCGCTGGCCAGCCGGGGTCAATCGCAAAACCGTGCGCAACCTTGATGTGCTTTTAGAGCACGACATCTTGCCCAAACTAACCGCCAGTCAACTCAAAGAAGCCGGTGTCAAGGGCGTGCCTCCTGCAGTCAACAACGACACACCCCTGGCGTTGGTTGAGCTCTTGAATGGGAAGAACGCGCCCACATACGTGATCGGAACGCCCAACTTTTACGCCATCACCCGCTACAACCAAAGCAGCTACTACGCGCTGGCTGTGATCGAATTGGGCGAGGCCGTGGCCAATGCAGTCAAGGCAAGACCATGAACCCCCTAAACCCCAAGAAACTGCTGCTGACCAAGTGGACGGCGGTCCGCCCGGTGAACAAGCAAAAACATTTTCTGGTCAGCCGGGTGATCAAACCTGCAGACCCCAGCTACGCGATTGAACAGGTGGAAATCGAAGCCGTGTTTTCCAAGGCCGTTCAGGTGATTGCTTGGCGTGAGTTGCAAGACGACAGCGTGTGGCGACAAGGCTGGGTGTGATCCCAACAGCGGCTGTTGGCTGTTCGCAAATAGGCGCTGACGTTTTTGGATAAGCCACCGCTGGTGCTACTCAGACTTCACCTGCGGACCAGCCGAGACAAAGGGGTCGCCGCCGTCAGTCAGGCGCTAAGGCTTTGATTTCAACCCGTGTGGTCATGTTCTCTGCGCCACCGCCGTGTCGCACGCCACGGATGGGTGGGCACTGAGCGTAGTCAACGCCCACGGCAATGCGAACATAGCGCTCATCAGTGACGCAGCCGTGTGTGACGTCTACGCTGAGCCAGCGCCTTCGCTTGGGATCGGTGCACACATCGACCCAAGCATGTGAAGCGAGTTCTGGCGCATTGCTGTCATAAAAGTAACCGCTCACATATCGGGTGGGCCAACCCAGACTGCGACAAGCCAACGCCATCACTTGGGCCTGGTCTTGGCACACCCCCTCTTCCCAGTCGAACGCCTCAAGCGCCTCGGTTTCAACCACTGTTTTGCCTGCGCGGTAGCGAACCTTTTCGGCCACAGCCGCGGCCATGGCCAGCACAGCATCAACATCTGGGTCTTGCCCAGCAGAGACCTCGCGTGCCCATTGGGTGACACGGGCATTGCGCCGAGTGAGCGCACCTTCGCGCAAAAAATAACATGGGTCTATGCCATGGGGCTCGTCGAACACACTGACTGGGTAGGTTTGCACCGTGCCAGTGGCCACCACATGCGAGCGGGCGCTACCCCCACCGTAGCTGTAGGTGTGCACCAAATTGCCCAGACCATCGCGCCAATGCGACAGCGGGCCTAAAGCATCAATGCTCCAGGCCAGCACAACTTGGCTCGCACAGCTTTGGGGCGCCAAGTGCAAGGACTGAATGGCGTATTGCAAAGGCTCAGAGTATTCGTAGGAGGTGGCATGGGTGATGCGCAACTTCATGAGTGAGCCTCCGCGGGCGACGCCAGCAAGAACTCGCGCCCAATTTGAGCGCCGATTGCGCTGACGCGCTCGAGGCATTGGGTGAGATATGCGTGCAGGCCAGTTTCTAAAATTTCACCCACTTTGGCATAAGTTAATTCGGCTTGTAATTTGCCCGCCAAACGCAACGCATCTGAGTCGTGTCCTAGGGTCAGCGCTTGCAAGTTTTCCACAACGCCGTTGATGCTTGCCCTCAGGCTTCTGGGCATATCGGGTCGCAAAATCAGCAATTCGGCCACTAGATCTGGCTTGATCACGTCGCTGTATGCTTTTCGATAGATTTCAAAAGCTGAGACGCTCCTCAGTATGGCGCTCCAATGGTAGAAGTCGTACTCTTGGTCTTGGTCACTTGCGGTCCCATAAAAATCGCTTTGTACCGCATGAAACTTCACATCTAGTAACCGCGCGGTGTTGTCAGCCCGCTCTAAAAACGTTCCCAAACGCAAGAAGTGAAAAGACTCGTCTTGCAACATGGTGCCAATGGTCACCCCGCGACTCAAATGAGACCTGAACTTCACCCACTCAAAAAATGATGATGGGTCTTTCTCATATTGTTTCTCAGCGAGTAGCCGCTTGAGTTCGAGCCACGTTTGGTTTTGAGTCTCCCAGAACTCAGTGGTCAATGTGCCGCGCACGGCGCGTGCATTCTCGCGCGCTGAACGCAGACAAACCGCAATACTTGATGGGTTGCTTTGATCGGCCACCATGAATCGCAACACGTTGGCGTCCTCAATCACACCATGCTTGCTGGCGTACAAAGGGAGCAATTCGCTGATCGACAACATACCTTGCCAACCCACTTGGGACACTGCCGCTGACTGCGGCAAGAGCGAAGTCTCGACATTGACATCTAACATCCGCGCGGTGTTCTCAGCTCGCTCTGTGTAGCGGGACATCCAATACAAATGATCTGCGGTTCGTGACAACATGGTGTACCTCAATCTTCCAGAACCCAAGTGTCTTTGGTGCCGCCACCCTGAGACGAGTTAACGACCAAAGAGCCTTCTTTCAAGGCCACACGCGTCAATCCACCAGCCACCATATGCACTCCGTTGGCACCGCTGAGTACAAACGGGCGCAGGTCGATGTGTCTTGGTGCCAACCCCTCATCTACCCAAATCGGACACGTGGAGAGCGACAGCGTTGGCTGACCTATGTAGCGTTGCGGATGGGTTTGTAAGACTTCGCGAAAACGTTTCAACTCGGCTTGAGTGGCCTGCGGGCCAATCAGCATGCCATACCCACCAGCGCCATGAACCTCTTTGATGACCAGCTCATGCAGGTGGTCCAACATGTACTTCAAGTCGTCTGGCTCGCGTCCCAAGTAAGTGGGGACGTTACTCAATAGCGGCGTCTCACCGAGATAAAACTCGATCATTTTGGGCACATAGGGGTAGATCGATTTGTCATCGGCCAAGCCGGCACCAACCGCATTACAAATGGCAACGTTGCCTTTTCGATATACCGACATCAAGCCCGCACAACCCAATGCAGAGTCACTGCGAAACGACAGAGGATCCAAAAAGTCGTCATCGACGCGGCGATAAATGACATCGACGCGTTGAGGGCCACGCGTCGTCCGCATGTAAACACGGTCATCCTGGACATAAAGATCTTGCCCTTCAACCAACTCAACGCCCATTTGCTGTGCCAAAAATGCGTGCTCAAAATAGGCGCTGTTGAACATGCCTGGCGTCAGCAGCACGATGCATGGCTCCGCGCCCCCCGATGGCGCCATGCTGCGCAAGGTCTCTAGCAACAGGTCCGGATAGTGTGCAACGGGCGCCACGCGGTTTTGGCCAAACAACTCCGGAAACAAACGCATGCTCATTTTTCGGTTCTCGAGCATGTAACTCACGCCACTGGGTACGCGCAAGTTATCTTCGAGCACAAAGTACTCGCCCTTCTCGTGCGCCGCGCCGGCACGCACCAAATCAACGCCACTGATGTGGCTGTAGACTGCCCCAGGCACATCAACACCCACCATCTCTGCGCGAAATTGCTCGTTTTGAAAGATCGGTTCGGCCGGTATGACGCCGGCCTTCAAAATCGCTTGCTCGTGATAAATGTCATTGAGAAATCGATTCAGAGCCGTCACGCGCTGAACCAACCCCTTTTCAAGAAACTGCCACTCATCGGCTGCAATGATTCTGGGAACTGGATCAAAAGGTATCAAGCGCTCGGTATCGGTCGCGCCATCAGCCATATCGCCATAGACGGCAAAAGTGATACCCACTCGGCGGAAAATCACTTCAGCCTCTTCAGCCATGTCACCCATGAACTCTGGGCTCTTGGCAGCCAACCAACGCGCGAAGCTGTCGTAGTGTGGGCGCACTTGACCCTCGCGATGGGTGAGCATTTCATCAAAATAGGACAACGCTTGTTTCATGCCTAACTGCATAGCAATTCCTGTACCTGTTGAATCAAGCCCAAAAGAAGGGCGCGGGCACCACAGGCGTGCTCGCATTGCCACGGGCATCTCTCGCCCACCAATATGGTGCCATTCTCAGCCCTCATGCACCACGTTAAGGCGTCGCACGGAACCAATACCGAAGATTTTGCTCTCTCCAGCACTGTGGGTGATCAGGTTCCATGCTTTTCCAGGTCAATGCGCCACATGCAATCGTACTCACCCAATCGAGCTGAGCTTCGTCCCAGCGTCGGGTGACAGACTTGGCCGGGTGGCGATACGGGTTCAAATACCCAGCCTGAACCCACGTCTGAAAGGGACGCAGCTGCTGCATCCACGCCTCGCCGCTAGAGGTGGCGCTGCCATGGTGAGCTGCCACCAATATCTGCGTGCGCAAGTCTGGGTCGCGGGCCAAAATTTCTGCCTCTTGGGCTAGTCCGATGTCACCCGTCAAGAGGACACTGCGATCAGCGATACCTACCTTGAGCACACACGAATGGGCGTTGCCAGCGCGCACACCAGCCTGTGGTTGACCCTCGACAGGGTGCAACACTTCAAACGGCACGCCATCCCATACCCATGCCTGCCCCACGTGGCACCGCGCGCTTTGGCGGCCTGCCCATGTATCAGAACTTTCAAAAGAAGCCAACACGTCGGCATTCGGATGTGCTTGGAGCACCGACTTTGCGCCCCCCATGTGATCATTGTCTTGGTGGGAAATCACGACGCGGTTGAGGTCAATGCCTTGTGCGCGCAGAGCCGGCACCACGACTTGCTGCCCGACGTCACCGCCTGATCGGTAGCCACGGCCCGCATCAAACAGCAGTGCATGTCTATGGGTTCGAACCCAGACTGCAGTGCCTTGACCTACATCCAAGGCGGTGACTTCAAACTCGCCCATCGGCGGCCGACTTGGCAGCCAAATCAGCGCCGGAACCACCATCCACAACCCCAGCATGCGCAACTCTAGACTCACACGGACCACGCACATCCATGTGCCCAGTACGGCCGCCAAGGCCACCCACGCAGGGAATGGTGTGACAACCCAAGCCGCACCCGGCCAAGTGGCTAACCACTGCAAAACGCCACGCAAGGCCAGGATGGCGTCGCCCGCCCAACCCCATGCGAACTCGACAACGCCGCCCAAAAGTGTCAACGGCAAGATGAGCCAACTCACCAACGGGATGGCGACGATATTGGCGATGACGCCTACGAGCGAAGCCTGCCCAAACCACCATGCGCTCAGCGGCGCCAAAGCCAAACTCAACTGAGCCTGGCGCCAGATCAAACCCAACGCACGGTCATACCACGCACCGGCTTGAGCCTGCGGCAAGATAAACAATGTACCGACGGCGATAAAGCTCAGCCAAAAGCCTGCACTGAGCGCGGCCCACGGGTCCCATGTCAACACCAGGCATGCGACGAAAAGCCATATGGCCAATTTGGACCAGTTTGCAGCCAACATGCGCAAACCCATCGCACCGATCAGCATACAAAAAGCCCTCTGCACAGGCACGCCCCAGCCAGACAGCGCGGCATAACCGCCAGCTAAAAGCAAGGTGCCCCAGAACACGACCCAAGAGCGTGGCAAGTGCAAGCCCCACACGGGATGAATCCAAACCATCAGCCGCCAGAGCCCCCCCACCATGGCCGCCGCTATGCTGGCCCAAACCATGAGGTGCAGGCCAGACACACTCATCAAATGTGCTGTGCCCGTCTGCCGCAGGACTTGCCAATCCTCGGTCGACAGCGCCGTCTGGTCGCCCACCCAAAGCGCGGACAACCACGGTTTGCCGTCTTGCGGTGCATGGCTGTTCCAGAGCTTTTGGCGCCAAGTTTGCCGCCAAGTGTCCCAGCGACGCCGGTCGCCCGAATCCAGCGCATGAGGTTGGACATCGCGCCATTGGCGGACATAACCCACACCCCATGCTCGCATGCGCCAATCTCGCAGGTCCGCATCAAAAGTTCCAGGGTTGGCCATACCTCGTGGGGCACGCAGCCGAACGTTCAACTGCCAGCGCGATCCAGCCACCGGTATCTCACTCAGATCGGTGGCGTACCAACTGAGCTTGACCACCCCTCGCGTGGGGGTCCACGCGTCGGGCTGCTCGGCTCCGTTCGCGTCGGGCAGTGTGCGCCAAGCTTCGACGGCCACTGAGAAACGGACCGATTCTTCGCCTTGCTTCGGCCAGGGCTGCACAATGCCACGAATTTGAACGTCTTGCTTACTCAACAGCACTTGCTGGGTGCCATCAACATACAGGGCATGCATGCCTGTCAGCGCAAAGCCAATCGTTCCCCACAAAGCCCAGCCCGTTAGCCGGCGTGCGAACACCGATTGGTTTTTCAGTACAGAGACGCTCTTTTTCACGCGCGAAAGTTGCAACAAACACAACAAGGCGCATAGTCCGACGCAGGCATAACTCAGCGGAGCCCAAAGTGAAGATTGATGCAATTGCCAGGCAATGCCGATTAACCATGCCAATAAATTTGCGCTCACGTTGATTCCTAGCCAGGCAAATAACGCAAGCGACGACTCATCTCGCTGGCAAAGTTATCCCTTGATGCACACTAGATGAGGCACTCGGCCCCGGCAAGGCTTCTACAATCGTGGTCATCGCAATCGAGAGGAAAATCACATGAGCCCATACACCCAACTTCAAGCACTGAACATCGAACTCCCACCCGTCTCGGTCCCCGCTGCGGCCTACGTGCCATACGTGCAAGCTGGCGCCACCGTGTTCATCAGCGGGCACATCGCCAAACGCGACGGTGCGCCTTGGATAGGCCAGTTAGGTACAGACATGGACACCGCGACGGGGCAACAAGCCGCTAGAGCCATCGCCATAGATTTGATGGGGACCCTGCAAGCTGCATGCGGCGGCGACCTCAACCGTGTCAAACGCATCGTCAAACTCACCAGTTTGGTGAACTCTGCACCCAATTACACCGAGCACCACTTGGTCACCAATGGCTGCTCTGAATTATTGGGCGAGGTATTTGGCGAGCGTGGCGCCCACGCACGCAGTGCGTTTGGCGTTGCCCAGTTGCCCATGGGAGCGTGTGTTGAAATTGAAATGATCGCTGAGATCGAATAATTCAAACCAGCCTGCAGCCATCAAAAAAAAGCCGGGTAACACCCGGCTTTTTCGCGCTTTATCTGGGATCAAGCAATACCTGGATTTCCAACCATGTTCACCACCTTGGGGGTGTTGATCTTGCGGGTCTTGATAACAGGGTGAGCCTTGAAGTAGTCTTCCATCACGTCCCAAATCGCAGGGCCTTCAGCGCCCTCGGCGACTGGCGCCCAGCCGGCCACTTTGTACGTTTTGTCGGCCTCAACCAGGCGACCATTGAGGCGCATGTCCGTGATGCGCTGTCCACTTGGCGCCGTCGGATCGCAGGTGTATTCGAGGCCACCCACACGCACCATATCGCCACCTTGCTGATAGTAAGGGTCGGGGTTAAAGAGGTTGTCGGCAATGTCTTCCAAAACGGTCTTGACCATAGAGCCTGACATCTGAGTGAGCGTCGAGGTGGGATAAGTGATGGCAACTTGATCCATCAAATGATCCCGTGTGATGGCCTGACCCGGCAAAATCGTGGTGCCCCAACGGAAACCTGGCGACAACGCCATATCCGCTCCACGCACTTCCATCAAAGCATCAACAATCAACTGGTCCCATGACCCGTTGAAATTACCTCGGCGATACAACAAGCCCTCAGAAACCGCCAACTCTTGATCGAGCTTCGCTTGGTAAGGCGCACGAACCTTGGTGATGTATGCGTCCATTTCAGCATCGGCTTCGATCAGGTTGGCAAAGACAGGCAGCAGGCGATAGCGGAAGTCTTGTACCTTGCCGCCACGCACATCAAAATCCATCACGCCCAAGAACTTAGAGTTTGAACCCGCATTGGTGACCAGTGTGACGCCGCCTGAGTTTTTCACCTTAACCGGTGCAGGCATACCGTCATGCGTGTGGCCGCCCATGATGGCGTCAATGCCAGTCACTCGCGAGGCCATTTTGAGGTCCACATCCATGCCATTGTGAGAAATCACCACCACGACTTGTGCACCCTTGCCGCGCACTTCATCGACCATTTCTTGCATGTGCTCGTCTTTGATCCCGAAGCTCCAATCGGGCACCATGTGACGTGGGTTGGCGATCGGCGTGTAGGGGAAAGCCTGTCCGATAACCGCCACCGATACGCCATTGACCACGCGCATGGCGTAGGGCTTGAAAACCTGGTCCTCGAAATCGGTGGTGTGAACGTTTTGTGCCAAAAATTCCAGTTGACCGGCAAAGTCTTTTTCCACGATCTCTTGCACCCGTTCAGCGCCTAGCGTGAACTCCCAGTGGGGACACATCATGTCAACGCCCAATAGCTTGCAGGCATCGACCATGTCTTGACCATTGGTCCACAGGGCGGTCGCTGAGCCTTGCCAAGTGTCACCACCGTCCAACAAGATGGCATTGGGGCGGCTGGCGCGCATGCGCTTCACCAATGTGGCCAAGTGCGCAAAGCCACCGACCTTGCCGTAGGTGCGTGCAGCCTGCTCAAAGTCCAAATAGGTGAAGGCGTGTGCCTGTGGGGTGTTTGGGGCAATGTTGAAATATTTCAGCAAAGCTTCGCCCACGATATGAGGCGGGCGTCCATAGGCTTCAGCCACACCCATGTTGACGTTGGGCTCTCTGAAGTAAATCGGCTTGAGTTGGGCGTGACAGTCCGTGAAATGCAAGAAACTGACGTTGCCAAATTTGGGGACGTCATACAGGCGATCTGCCGCACTGGCACTTCCGGCCAATACGTCCTTTTGCGCCAAAGCCATCCCACCTGCGCTGGCAATGGCCAACATTTGCATAAATTCACGGCGTCCGATGCTCATTGAATATTCCTTGTTAATTGAACACTGATATAGATACGGTTAAAAAAGCGGTGCCGCTTGACGAGGCACCGCTAACACAGAACTTACTGGTTGACTGGAGACTTGGGATCCAACAGCAACGCCACGAGGTGACGTACCTGATCTTCGGTCAACACACCGTTGTGTCCTGCACGAGGCATGGAAGAACAAGCGTTGTATGCCCGTGCATTCCAAATTTTGCCCCATGTGTACTCGACCATGGCCTTAGCAGCTGGGCTGTTGGGGTCGGTGACACCACGCAACTTGCCAAAGTTGTACAAGCTGGGGCCCAAAGTACCGTAAGACACTTCTTCTTTGGTGATTTGGTGACAGTTGTAGCAATTGCCGCCGTTGTTAGACGTCGTCTTGCTTTTCCATGTCATCCCTTTGCCACTGGCAGCAATCTTGTTGCCGACTTTCCAGTCACCCAGAAACTTACCATCGCTTGGCCACTGGATCGCCTTGAAGTTGGCTTCTTCAATGGATTTGGCAGTGGCTGCGTCTAAGGGCTGGCCTGCCACGTCCGCTTGTGAACACAAGCGGTTGCTGTCGTCTTGCTGCAAGCGCTCGACTTTGGCTATGCCTTTAGAGTGGAATGACTTCAGGGCTTCTGCAGTCAGTTTGTCGTACTCTGCGCTCGACTTTTGCATGGGGGTACAAGCGACCAAGCCACCCGCCAAGCTGAGTAACGCCACAGAAAGTTTGATTTTTTTCATGTTAGCTCCTTAGCGTTTGATAGCTGGTGCAATGCTCATTGCACCTTTAGCGTTCACACCCATGTACACGCCCAAAGCGATGGTCGCGTCACCGGCAAAGTCTGGCTCAGGGAAGCGCTGCTGGCGATAGCAATCGTTGAGGCGCTTCTGCATGGTCCACATTTGACCGTTGCCCACACGATAAGCTGGCCAAGCGGCAAAGCCAATGCCGTCACCGGGGTTGCTACTCAGCACTGGCAAGTCTTGCAAACGGATCCGCTTGCCTTTTTCGCCATGGCAGGTGTTGCATGAGAAATCATGGGTTCCGCTGCGCAGGTAGAACAAGCGCTTACCCACCTCGTACATATCGCGCTCTTTCTCATGCGCCTGAGGCACATTGAAGCGCAACTCACGGGATTGACCTGCGACGTAGGTAGCCAGGTCACGCAAGTTGGCCTGCTCACCCTTGTTGTAACTGGTCTTTGCAATTTTGTCAGAGTCAAAGCCTTGCAAAGTCTCCATGCACGTCAGCAAACGTGACTCTAGGTCTTGCACACGGCCGGTGTCAGCGAAGTACCGTGGGAGCTCAACGAACGCGCCTGCTACAACGCCAGGCCCTTTGCCCAGATCACATTTTTCGAGTGTGGCGTTCTTGGGGCCACGGGGCGTCGTCCAGAGTTCTTCGCCACTCATTTCGAATAGCTCGGCTGGGTTGCCGTCTTGCAGCATGGCACGGTACTCAGCGATGCCAGCAGCAATCGAGTCTGCTTTGGCGCCACTCACTGCCGTGGTTGCCGCGAAAGCCAATAAAACGAGATGTTTCTTCATGTTGTCTCCTCCTCGAGGTTTGTAAAAAGCCGCTGACCAGTTTAACGGATCAGCGGCTAGGAGCTTATTTGATTGCAACCTCGTCGGTGCGTGAGTCACCTTTGTTGTCTTTCCAGCTCACAAGGATTTTGTCACCGGCGGCACCGCCGTCAAAAGTGAACGACAGATACGGGTTTTGTGAAACAGCTGTACTCCACTGCGCCTTCAAAACTGTCTTGCCGTTGTGAGTTGCCTCAACGTCAGTGATGAAGTGTGCGGGGATCAAGTTGCCAGAGCCGTCTTTGCGCTGGCCGCCTTCCATTGGGTGAGCCATCAGGGCTCGCACGTTTGTTTTACCGTTGGACGCCTTGGCGCGGATTCGCATTGGTTTTCCCATGATATTTCTCCTAATTGAATGCTGTGATGGTTTTCAAAGTCTGGTGCTGCCCGGCGATTAGCCGCCACAACCACCCAAAGTGACTTTGGTTTCCTTCTTGGCGTAGTAAAGCTGACCATTGGCCTTGACCACGGCATACACGTCAGAAGTCTGTCCCATCTTCACGCGCAAATCGACGTCTGCGCTGGTGCCAGCGGGAATGGTGAAGCCAGCGGCCAACGGCGTGGGGTTCTTTTCCACCAACACCCACATGTCGGTCGTGCCTGGCAACTCACTGGTAGCACCGACCGGGACCACTGCGCCGTTTTCGGCGATGTCTGGTGCGCTGACCTTGACCTTATCGCTCTCAGAACCTTTACCGCCGATGGCTTGTAGAGCGCCGGCCAAGTCTTTCGAAGCAAAGCCAGGGCGTGATTCTGCAGCTGCCTGAGCTTGACTTGCGGTGATGATGCCCAGTGAAACCAGGGTGCCCAACGCACCAGTGGTTTTCAAAATTTCACGTCGGGTCGTTTTCATTGTTGCTCCTTTTTTACGTCAACATTTCAAAAAAATAATTTGGCTCAGCCTACCTGAATTTGATCGCCTCGCACAATCAGGCCAGCTGACAACACAAGCTATTATGTGATGCCATCCGACCTGTAGTCATCAGTAGTTGTGCTTATTTCACACCACTGGTCACTTCTTTTCACCCTTCAGAACCCACTCTGCAAGCAGGTCAAGTTCTGCGGCACTCAACTGAGCCTGTGGCGGCATAGGCACAGGACCCCACACACCCGCACCGCCATTTTTGATTTTTTCAATCAGGTATGTTTTGGCATCGGCTTGGTCCGCATATTTGGCCTGCATATCAGAAAAAGCCGGGCCCACAAGCTTGCTGGTCATGCCGTGACACGCGGTGCACGAGTTAGCGCCAAGCAACTTTTTCGCGGCAGCTTCGTCGAGCCCACCACCCGTGGCAGCTTGACCACCCGCGGCAAGCGTTTGTGGCGCCTTGGCTGCAATCTGCCTTGCCTCGCTCAACGTTTTAGGCGCTGGTCGCTCAGTGTCAGCGCCTCGAACTGCACCCACGATGCGGTTTTGCGCCTGGATATTGCCATGCGCATCACGGGCAAAGTCTGGCAGACTCGAGGCGATTTTGACCTCAGTTGCACAGTTTTTCATGCAAGCTGTGTTTTGCACGTCACCTTTGCCGTTGACCACCCACATGTCCTCGTGCCTGACCATGCCATTGCGATTGGGCATGCGATTTTGGACTTCTTTGATGCTGTCTTGATTCAATTCAAAATCTTCATCGATCACTTCAGCCAGGTTGAGGATGTACGCCAAGACCGAATAGACCTCGTCGCTGGTGAGCGTCTTGGGTGCATTCCAAGGCATGGCCCGGTTGATGTAGTCCCAAAGGGTTGAGACAGTTGCCACCTTCATCATGGTGGTTCGCTGTGGGAAGTTGGCACCAGGGAGTAGGTTCTTCACATGCCCGGTTTTGACGTCGTCCGCTGTGGTTCCGCCCACAATGGGTGTGAAGACTTCGTTGGACTCGCCAAATACGCCGTGGCAACTGGCACACTTGGCCTCCCAAATTTCCGCTCCAGCATCAACGGTGCCGACACCAGCAGGCAAACCCTTGAAATCTGGACGCACATCGATGTCCCATGCTGCCACTTCGGCAGGCGTGGCATCCCGCCCTATGTCAGCCCAGGGCGCGGACGCTGCGTAGGTGATTGACGTCACTGCCATCAAAGTGGCAGCACTTGCTAAATGTCTCAATACTTGCTTCATCAGTACACCTGCACGTTAGATACTTCGCCGCTCTCAGAAATTTTCCATGACTGAATGGCGTTGTTGTGATAGATCGAGCGGGTACCCCGCACGGCTCTCAGCTGATTGATCTTGGGCTGGACATAGCCAGTGCTATCGATGGCACGGCTTTGCAGAATGGCAGGCTTACCATCCCACACCCAGTCAATATTGAATCGGGTCAGCGCCTTTGAAAGGACGGGCGACTCAAGGCGAGCTGTGCGCCAGTTGCGCCCACCGTCGACAGAGACGTCCACGCGCTTGATTTCACCGCGGCCAGACCATGCCAGGCCACTGACGTTGTAATACCCTTTGTCAAGCAGCGTTTGGCTGCCTGATGGGGTGGTAATCACGCTCTTGCACTCTTGAATAGACGTGTACTGCCGATGCTGGCCGTTAGGCAACAAGTCGATGTAGTGCACAGCCTCGTCTTTGGTCGCGTAACGCTGGTCACCCACCTCAATGCGGCGCAAATACTTAACCCAGCTCACACCTTGCACACCCGGAACCACCAAGCGCAGTGGGTAGCCATTCTCAGGGCGAAGCATTTCACCATTCATGGCCCAAGCAACCATCACGTCGTCCATCGCCCGCTCGATGGGGATGGTCCGGGTCATGGATGAGCCATCGGCGCCTTCGGCCAAGATGTATTTGCCGTCTTTCTTGTCGTAGCCGCACATTTCAAGCAACGTGGACAACAACACGCCCGTGAACTCTGAGCAACTGATCATGCCGTGCGTGTACTGAACAGATGGCAACGCGACGTTACCCCACTCAGGACCCGTGTTGGCGCCGCACTCGATGAAGTGAATGCGAGAGACGCTTGGCAGGCGCATCAAATCATCCATCGTGAATACGCGCTGGCGCTTGACCAGGCCATTGATCATCAAGCGATGCTGTGATGGGTCGATGTCCCACCACCCTTGGTGATGGCGTTCAAAGTGCAAACCACTTGGCGTGATGATGCCGAACAAGCCTTGCAAGGGGCAGAAACTAACCGAAGCACCACCAACACGCGTCAAGCCAGGGCTTTCACGGCGCTGCAAGTTACTTTCCCACTTGCTGGGCTTGCCATAACCGTCGGTCACCACAGGCTGACCCAGATTGGTTGAGTGACGGGGCAGCTTCAAAATGGCATCCTCACCAGCGGCTGCGGCCTGGGTTGAGGCAGCAACACCAGCACCCATTGCCAGTGCCTTGCCCATGAAGCTACGGCGAGCCTTGCGGGCAGTCTCTAGTTCTTGGGTACCCAAGTGGTTTTCTGGCGCAGGCAAGATACGCCCAATGGTTTGACTCAAATCTTCAGACACGAGCAGTTTCCTTTGCAGGTTGAAATGACGGATTAGCGTTAGAGCCAAACGCGCCCGCGGTCTGGCTTGGGCCAAATGCACCAGACGCAGGGTGCTGGCCAGCATTCAGATTCAGCTGGGCACTGACAGAGCGACACAATTCAAGCAATTGAGCATCGACGACGCGGTAGTACACCAAAGTGCCTTCGCGCCTGCGCGACAACATACCCGCTTGGTACATCAACCCCAAATGGCGTGAGACATTGGCCTGAGCCAAATCTGTCGCTTGGACGATGTCACCAACGCACCTCTCGCCGTTGCAGACAACGTGCAAGATTTTCAAGCGCGTTGGCTCTCCCAGCACGCTGAAATAGCGTGCCGTGGACTCAAAAATCTCGTGTTGCAGCTTCAATTGCGTTACCCGTTCACTCTAACGAAACGCTACTATATGATTGAATGCTAATATAATTATTGGTGTTTACCCTAGGTTTTGTAGAGTTTCCAAACAACTGACAAAAAACTGACGTCAGACCAGCCCGCCAAGCCGATGGTGGCGCAGAGATGGGCTGATGCTTGGTAAAAAATATGGGGCTAGCTGCGCTCGCATGAGGCGCTCAAAGCGACGCCCCTAGCGCTGGGTTGGCTGCCCTGTGATGCGCGCGGAAACCCCGACCACTGCAAACTCGCGTCAAACGCGCTCGCGAAACTCTGGTTCTGCGCTGGGTGGCTCTTGAAGATCCTCACCCTCGTCAAAAACCGCTTGGCGAACCATGGACCGCAGACGGCGCTTCTCGGTCACATCCAGTGTGCGACCCAAAACCGCACGCGCACGAGCCAACATGAGGCGGTCTAAATCTTGTGGCAAGCCATGGGCATCTCGCAGGGTCGCCTGCAACTGCTCAGCCTCATCAGGGTCTCGCTCACTCCACCAAGCCAAAACCATTTCTTGCACTCTGGTCCAGGCACCCACACCGCCTTCACCCGAACCACCATCGCCAGCCAGCGCGCTTGAGCTCACCCAAATGCGGCGGTCGCATCAAACGCGCGAGCGCACTGTCCTCTTCGGCCAGCAACTTCAAATCACTCATCGACTCCTCGCCCAAAACGCAGACGCGCACGCCAGACAGCTTGGCCTCTTCTATCGCGGGTCCAATGCGGTCGTCATCACAGGCCAGAAGCAGTGTTTCACACGCACCCCTTTGTGACAAAGCCACGATGTCCGCACTCATTGCGGCAACCAAAGCAGCGCCCCCATCGACGTCGTAGGCCGCAACAAAGCGCTGCGTTTGGTCATCGAGGGTTTGTCCATCATCGCGATCGCAGTACCAATAGCTACGCAAAATCGTAGATGGCATACCCGCGCCGTCCAAAGCCCTGGCGATGACGTTGCTCGCTAGATAGCGGTTGATTTTTCCGCCATGCGCCAGCCAGCTCAAGTAGCGCATATCCATTAACGCAACACTGCGGTCTTTGTGTTGAACCGATTTTTTATACATAAAAAGATTTACTTTGCGACTAAATTTGGAATCCGAATGATAATAAATAGTTAATTGATTGTGCGTGCGAAACCACAATCCACTTACAAAAAGTGTATCAAAAATTACGTTTTGTCTATCGAATGCCTAAGAATTTGTGCGTCTGTACCGACAAACGCCAGCGCGGATGCGCTTGGCAATAGGCCAAAGCAGATTGGGTGTTCGCGCTTATGTTGGGCCCATCCATGGGCTGCAACGAAAAAACTTGGAAGTTCAAACCAACAAATACATCAGGGGCTGCCTGAGCTTGGGCTTGGGGGTACACCAACTTCAGTTCGTGGCCATGATCCTGCACCAGGGGCGCATCGGCCTTGGGGCTCACACACAGCCAGTCCACACCAGCGGGGGCCTTGACCGTGCCATTGGTTTCGACCGCAATAAAAAATCCATGCTCGTGTAGCGCATGGATCAGTGCGTCATCGACTTGAAGCAATGGTTCGCCACCGGTCAATACAACCATCCGATGATCCAAGCTTTGAGACGGCCAATGGTCGGCAATAACCCTCACGAGTGCATCCGCCGATGCGTACTTACCGCCTGCTGTGCCATCTGTGCCAACAAAATCGGTATCGCAAAATCGGCACACGGCATTGGCCCGATCGGCTTCGCGCCCTGACCACAAATTGCACCCAGCGAATCGACAAAAAACAGCGGGCCGACCAGCCTGCGCCCCTTCACCTTGTAGCGTATAAAAAATTTCTTTAACTGAATAAGTCATAAAGGCAAAGGTAAAAATTCGTCCTGCGAAAGCCACATCGCACCACCATTTGGCCCCTCTAACAAAGTGACCCGTTCTAGCGCAGGAATGGTGGCGTGTGCGCGCAACGCAATGTGGGCCGCCCAGGCTTTCGAGCCACCGTCTAGCTCTGGCGCCAACTCGTGCAATGGCTGATGATCTAACTGATCAAACTGTGGAGCAAACGCACGTTTGACATCACCGAAGTCTTGAGTCCAGCCCAGCAATTCATCGATAGGCCCCTTCAAGTGCAGCCTCAAGGTGTATGTGTGGCCGTGGACACGAGCAGCGGGATGCTCTGCTGGAGCGCGCAGCCACTGGGTGGCGCTGTCGAACGTGAACTCTTTCCAAATGCGGTAGTTTCGTCCATCAAAATTGGCGCCGCAACTCTGTGTCTCGAATACCGTGACCCAAGCTAGCCCTGGAAGGGCGCCACCCAACTGAGCCCATATCCAAGCGGACATATTTTCGCTCGTCGGATTTTCCAGACCCTTGATCTCGTTGAGCTTGCGATAGTTCAAGGCGAAGTGCAGCGGTGCCCAAGCCTCGTCGAGCTTAGAAAAACCATCTTCGCCGGTTTGTACCCGCGTGTGCACAATCACCTCAAAATCGTGTCCGTGTAATCGGCCACATTTGTGTCCCATTGGCACATGAGGCAGGAAGTGCGCGCACCGCAACCTGTAACGCCGCCATGCGAACACTTCGCCCGCGGCGTTCATGTCAGCTCCCCGGTCGCGCGTCAGTGAGACCGCTAGCCTTTGCACCGCTGGCTCACCGCGTTGGTCCCAGCCTTCGCGCAACCAACGAACCAGACCAATCTCATCGTGTGCACCCGTGACCTCGTCCATCAATCGCCCATGCACGGGTGCTATGCATGCGGCCAACCTTTGTTCAAGCAGCTCGACTTCAGCGCCAGCGAATGGCGCGAGGCCGTCCGAAACAGGGGCCAATACACCACAGCGTGCCGCGTAGCCGCGCCAGTCACCGCTGGCAGCGCGGTGAGCCCATTGACCCTCGCACATCGCGATCGTATGCACTGAGCTCACGGATTTTGCTCCAGGTATGCATCGTGACCCTTGGCGCGCAAATCGCACGCTGGGCAGCTGCCACAGCCAAATCCCCACGCGTGCCAGTGGGTGCGATCACCTTGGTAACACGTATGGGTATCGCGGCGCATCAACTCGACAAGTGATTCACCGCCCAAATCATGGGCCATCGCCCACGTCTGCGCTTTGTCCAACCACATCAGGGGCGTCTCAATGACCATGGGCGCGTCCAAACCCAGGCTGATAGCGACCTGCAAAGCCTTCAATGTGTTGTCCCTGCAGTCTGGATAACCCGAGTAATCGGTCTCGCACATGCCACCGACCAAGACCTGCAACCCACGGCGATAAGCAATCGCAGCAGCAAACTGAAAAAACAACAAATTGCGTCCAGGAACAAACGTGTTCGGTACGCCCTGCGCATTGAACTCGATCGCCCGCTCAGCGGTGAGCGCTGTGTCGCTGATGGCCCCCAATGCATGCATGTCGAGGAGGTGATCGTCACCCAATTGGCCACGCCACCCCCAGTTAGGCTTCTGCAAGGCCTCGCGCAGTGCCGCGCGGCAATCCAACTCTACGCGGTGCTTTTGACCATAGTCAAAGCCAACTGTCTCCACCCAATCGTAGCGACTCAGGGCCCACGCCAAACAAGTTGTCGAGTCTTGGCCGCCTGAAAACAAAACCAACGCGCGTTTGTTCATGTTGAGACCTCATAGAAACTTTTGGCCTGTTCACCCTCACACGGAGGAAACGGCAGCCAAAGCAAAACGGGCTAGCCTCTTGTGAAAGCTAACCCGTGTTGTTTTCTGGTCGGCGTGGCGGGATTCGAACTCGCGACCCCTTGCACCCCATGCAAGTGCGCTACCAGGCTGCGCTACACGCCGAAACCATCGATTATAGCGTGAATATCAGCGATTCTTGACTCAGAAATCAGTGGTCAGTAAATCTCGGATGTTTTTTAACTCTAAGCGCAAAGCCTCAGTGTCCAGCCGCATACCTTGGCGTGCCACCAGACCGTGCGAAGGGCTGCTGGGCAATGAGGACAACGCATCACCACCAGCCTCAGGTTCAGCGATCAAGCGCTTGGCTGCCCGCTCGGCGCTCACCAACTCTTGAAGGCGATTGCGCGCACCATGGATGGTGAAGCCTTGTTCGTACAACAGATCACGAATGCGGCGAATCATCAACACCTCGTGGTGTTGGTAGTACCGGCGATTGCCACGTCGCTTCACCGGGCTCAGTTGCGTGAACTCTTGTTCCCAATAGCGCAACACGTGCGGTTTGACGCCGCAAAGCTCCGCGACCTCACCGATGGTGAAGTAGCGCTTAGGGGGAATGGCGGGCAAAAATTGAGACATGACAAAACGGAAGCAATGGGCGACTACTGTACTGCAACTTTCACTTCTAACCTATTGCCTTGAATCAATATTCTCCCTGCAATGCCGCTGCAACAAATGTCGCCGAACTCATTCGCCAGATGCGCGTTGCTGCACCAGGTCTCTGAGTTTAGGACTGACATGAAACGTCACCACGCGGCGTGCATCTATAGGTACGGGCTCACCCGTGCGCGGATTCCGACCGGGGCGCGCAGACTTGGTTCTCACCTGAAAGCTCCCAAAGCCTGAGATTTTCACCTCTTCGCCCTTCACAAGCTCTTCGGTCATGATGCGAAAAAACGCATCCACCATGTCTTTTGCCTCGCGCTTATTCAAGCCAATCTGCTCATACAAAAGCTCAGAAAGGTGCGCTTTGGTCAGTGCAGGTGTTTCTAGAGAGTCAACAGTCAACAACATATGTACTCCTCGGTCAAGCGCGCAAGCGCGCCTCAACCTTCGACTCAAGGGCGTCCAGTACGGCGCGCACCACTGACTCGATCTGCTCCTCAGTGAGCTGCTGCTCGTCGTCACCAATGGTGAGTCGCAACGCCAAACTCTTGCCTTGCTTGCTTGCGTCTGGTGATCGGTAGACGTCAAAGACAAAGGCGTCTTTCAACATACCCTTGGTTTCTGCGCCAATGGCAGCGGCCATGATTTGATCATGTGTAACAGCCTCAGCAACCCAGACGGCCAGATCCCTTTCAGCGCGCTGCTGGCGAGGAACAGGTTGAAACGAAGCAACCGGCCGACGCAATACTTCGTCAAGTTGCAGTTCGAACAACACGGCAGGCTTGGACAGACCCCTGGCTTGCATCCAGCGAGGGTGCAACTCGCCAACGACGCCAATCACTTGCCCATCACGCAGAACATGCGCACAACGACCTGGGTGCATCGCTGGATGCTCAGCCGCCGCGAACTGCAATGCCTGGGGGTGAAACAACGCCTCCACATCACCCTTCATGTCAAAAAAATCAACCCATCGCTCTGCGTTTCCCCATTGCGTGGGGACAACGCCACCATATGCCAGGCCTGACAACAACATCGGTTGATCAAAACCCGCTACCGTTGTGTCTGAGTCGGCAACGCTCGGGTTCTTTTTGAATACACGGCCCAACTCAAAAATACGCACACGGGACGCCTTGCGATCCAAGTTAAACCCGAGCACTTCAATGAGAGAACCAATCAAGCTTGAGCGCATCACGCTAAGTTGACTCGCGATCGGATTCAGCAATTTGACAGGGTCAGCGTTGCCAGCGAAATCAAGTTCCCACTGCGGCTCGACGAAACTGAAGTTGATCGTTTCTTGGTAACCCAACTGCGCCAACTGTCTCCGCACGTCAAATGCGCTGCGCCGATTCTCTGGCCTTAGTTTAGGGGTGATTGGCCCTTGTGGCGGCGTGTTCGGCAATTGGTCATAGCCGATCATTCGCGCGACTTCTTCAATGAGGTCTTCCTCAATGTTGATGTCAAACCTGTGGGCGCCAGGTGTCACGTGTAACGCCCCATCGGAGGCGGTCACAACCATGCCAAGGCGGGTCAGCACCTCAGCACATTTGTCCGCGTCCAATGCCATACCGATGACTTTTTCAGCGCGATCGAGTCTGAGTGTGACTGGCTTGATCTCGGGCAAAGCCAGTATTTGGTCTTTCACAGGACCAGGCTGTCCACCGCAAATTTCGAGCACCAAGGCGGTGATGCGCTCGATGTGCTCCACCACGGTGCTTGGATCAACACCGCGCTCGAACCGATGGCCTGCATCGGTTGAGAAGTTGTAGCGGCGCGAGCGCCCAGCGATGGCTTCAGGCCACCAAAACGCTGCCTCAACGAACACGTTTAGAGTCTCGTCCCCAACGGCAGTGGCATCGCCACCCATGATGCCAGCGAGCGACTCGACCTGATGCGCATCGGCAATCACGCCAACTTGCTCGTCTAGGCTGACGGTGTTGCCGTTGAGGAGTTTCAGCTTCTCATTGGCCCGCCCCCAACGCACTTGTAAGTCACCATTGATTTTGTCCAAATCGAAAATGTGCGAAGGCCGACCCAACTCAAACATCACGTAATTTGAGATATCAACCAATGCGGAGACTGAGCGCTGGCCGCACCGAGCGAGCTTGGCCACCATCCAAGAAGGTGTCTTGGCTTGGGGGTCGATGCCTTTGATCACGCGGCCACCAAAACGGCCGCACAGATCTGGCGCTTGCACATGAACCGTCAGTGCGTCGCCGTGAGTCGGCTCGACTGGCGAAATTTTGGGTTCAATCAATGGGGCGCCTGTGAGCGCGCTCAACTCGCGAGCAACACCAAAAACACTCAAGCAGTGAGCCAAATTGGGGGTGAGCTTGAGCTCAAAAATGACGTCATTTAAATCCAGGTAGGTGCGCAAGTCTTCACCCACAGGCGCATCATCGGGCAACTCGAGCAAGCCACTGTGGTCAGAGTCTATGCCGAGCTCTTTGCCTGAGCACAACATACCAAAGCTCTCGACGCCGCGGAGCTTTCCAACCTTGATAGCGAACGGCTTGCCACCCTCTTCGGCCGCAGGCAAGGCTGCGCCCACTGTGGCACATGGCACACGAATGCCAACGCGGGCATTCGGTGCACCGCACACAATACTCAAGGGCTCAGCACCCCCCACGTTAACCTGACACACGCGAAGTCGGTCCGCATTGGGGTGCTGCTCAGCCGCGATGATTTCACCCACCACCACCCCGCTGAATGGAGGAGCCACAGGGCGCAAAGACTCAACCTCAAGGCCAGCCATCGTCAAAGTGTCAGCCAATTCTTGGGTGGTCAGCGCTGGGTTACAAAACTCTCGCAACCAGGATTCAGGAAACAACATAGCGGGAAAACTTTCTGAGATATTCGATGGGTTCAGCGTCAGTTGAATTGCTTGAGGAAACGCAAATCACCGTCAAAAAACAAGCGCAAATCACCAATGTTGTAGCGCAACATCGTCAAGCGATCAGGCCCCATACCAAAAGCAAAACCAATGAAACGCTCAGGATCCAGGCCCATGTTGCGCACCACGTTGGGGTGCACTTGACCAGAACCAGCCACCTCTAACCAACGACCAGCGAGCGGGCCATGTGCAAACTGAATATCTATTTCAGCACTGGGCTCAGTGAAAGGAAAAAAACTGGGTCTGAATCTCAACACCAAGTCTTCATCTTCAAAAAAGGTCCGACAAAATTGGGTGAAGGCGTGACGCAGGTCTTTGAAAGACACGTTTTCACCAATCCACAAACCTTCGCATTGGTGAAACATCGGTGAGTGCGTCGCATCGCTGTCGACGCGGTAGGTGCGGCCAGGTGCGATGACGCGGATTTCAGGCATTCCTCGGCCTTGTTCCAAATCTTGTTGGTAACGCTTGACGTGCTGCACGGCGTGCCGAATCTGCATGGGGCTGGTGTGCGTGCGCAGCAAATTGGGCGCGCTGGGGTCTGCGCCCTCGACGTAAAACGTGTCATGCATAGAGCGCGCAGGGTGATCAGCAGGCGTGTTCAATGCCGTGAAATTGAACCAATCTGTCTCAATTTCAGGGCCATCTGCGACCTCAAAACCCATCGAGCCAAAAATAGACTCAATGCGCTCAAGTGTGAGGCTCACCGGGTGCAATCCACCTTGTCCGCGCTGGCGCCCGGGCATCGTCACATCCAAGGCTTCGGCGGCCAGTTGCTTGGCCAATGCTTGATCAGCCAAGGCTTGGCGGGCCTCTTGAAGCAAGGCCTCAACTGCTCGTTTGACGTCGTTGATGGCGGCGCCTTGTGTCTTTTTCTCTTCGACACTCAGTGCGCTCAAGCCCTTCATCAGCTCGGTAATTCGACCGCTTTTGCCCAGAAACAAGGCCTTAGCGTCTTCTAGTTCGGCGGGTTGTTTGGCTTGCGCAAACGCATGACGCGCTTGCTCCACCAGTTGGCTCAACTCAGACATGGTGCGGGTATCTCGGGGAACTTGAAAACAAAACAGGGCTAGTGACTGTCAGCCGCTAGCCCTGAGCATGTGCAACGCCACCCTGTCGAGGGGTTGCAATCGATACAGCTTAAGCTGCCAGCTTAGCCTTCACTTGATCCACGATGGAAGCAAAAGCGGCCCTGTCGTGCACAGCCATGTCAGCCAACACTTTGCGATCTATCTCGATGTTGGCCTTTTTCAGGCCGTTCGCGAATTGGCTGTAAGTCATACCCAATTCACGGACACCGGCGTTGATACGGGCAATCCAAAGCTGACGGAATACGCGCTTTTTGACACGGCGGTCACGATATGCATATTGACCAGCTTTCATCACCGCCTGTTTGGCGATGCGGAAAACGTTACCACGGCGACCGCGGAAGCCCTTGGCAAGGGCGAGAACTTTTTTGTGGCGGGCGCGAGCCGTTACACCACGTTTGACGCGAGGCATGTGTTTACTCCTTGTTCGTCGTTGATCACAAACCAGCCATGGGCATCATGGCGGCGATGTGGCCCAAGTCAGACTTGGCCATGTTCACAGCACCACGCAGATGGCGCTTGTTCTTGGTGGTCTTCTTGGTCAGGATGTGACGTTTGAAGGCTTGACCGCGTTTGACGGTACCGCCTGGACGAACGCGAAAACGCTTTTTAGCCGCGCTCTTGGTCTTCATTTTGGGCATTGAAATGCTCCTATTTGTTTGTGCTCGTGAGGCGAGTGAAAACGACTTTCACCACTTGTTGGCCCCGAGACACTTCTTTTGACAACAAAGCCCAAAGGCCTTGTCGTGTTGCCAGCGTCAGAAACACTGGCATGCAAATGGGGCCGAGGCCCCACTTCGCATTGGGCGGCAAGATCACTTTTTCAAGTGGCCTCTGCTTCAGCGTCCTTGGACGCTTTGGCCTGCCCACCAGGCTTTTTACGACCTGGTGCAATCATCATGATCATTTGGCGACCTTCCATCTTTGGGAAAGACTCCACCGTGATCGTATCTCCTAGATCATCGCGAATTCGCTCTAGCAAAGCCGCGCCCAACTCTTGGTGCGTGATCTCTCTACCCCGAAATCTCAGCGTGATCTTGCACTTATCGCCGTCTTCGATGAAACGACGGATGTTGCGCATCTTCACGTTGTAATCACCATCATCGGTGCCTGGGCGAAACTTCACCTCTTTGACTTCGATGACTTTTTGCTTGGACTTGGCTTCTGCAGCCTTTTTCTGTTCTTGATACTTGAACTTACCGTAGTCCATCAAACGACAAACAGGTGGAACGGCTGTGGCTGAAATCTCAACCAAATCCACATCCAGTTCTCCTGCCAAGCGCAATGCCTCTTGCGTAGGCAATACGCCCAAGGGCTCATTGTCCGGTCCATTGACCCGCACTTCTGGGGCCATGATCTCTCGGTTCAACTTGTGCTTGCGCTCTTCTCGACGGCGTCGGTCACGAAAATCAGTAGCGATGACTCAATCCTTTGGCTGGATACACCCAGCAAAAATCAACAATGGGCTGCGAACCACGGGCAAATGAAACCTAGGTCTTGTCTGCAATGGCCTGACTCACCAGTTGGGTGAAGGCTTCGACAGTCATAACCCCTAAATCTTGGTTGCCACGGGCTCGCACCGCGACAGTCCCTGCTTCTCGCTCTTTATCGCCAATCACAGCGATAAAAGGCACTTTTTGCAAAGACCAACCCCGTATTTTAGCGTTAATTTTCTCGTTTGCGAGGTCTGACCGCACCCTAAGCCCTTGATTGCGCATCGTTTTAGCCACAGTTTCACACGTTTCAGCCTGGGCGTCGGTGATATTCAAGACCACGGCTTGGACCGGTGAGAGCCATGTCGGCAGGATACCTGCGTGCTCTTCGATCAGGATGCCGATGAATCGCTCTAGGCTGCCCACAATGGCCCGGTGCAGCATCACAGGTGTGCGGCGCTGCCCCAACTCATCGACGTACTCTGCCCCCAAACGCTCTGGCATGAAGAAGTCCACCTGAATGGTGCCGCATTGCCAGTGACGCCCGATCGCATCTTTCAGCGTGTACTCAATCTTGGGGCCATAGAAGGCGCCTTCACCGGGCGAAATTTCAAATTCGCAACCTGCTCGGGTGAGGCTTTCAATCAAGGCGGCCTCAGCCTTATCCCAGCTTTCATCTGAACCAATTCGAGCATCTGGTCGTGTGGCGACCTTGTAAATGATGTTGGTAAATCCAAAATCGGCATAGACTTTTTGCAGCAATGCCGTGTACTCGACGCATTCGGCCAAAATTTGGTCTTCGGTACAGAAAATATGCCCGTCATCTTGGGTAAATCCACGCACACGCATGATGCCGTGAAGGCCACCCGAGGGCTCATTGCGGTGACATTGGCCAAACTCACCCAAACGCAGAGGCAGATCTCGATAGCTCTTGATGCCTTGGTTGAAAATCAAAATATGGCCAGGACAGTTCATCGGCTTGAGCGCATAGTCGCGCTTTTCCGACTCGGTGGTGAACATGTTCTCGCGGTACTTGTCCCAGTGCCCAGTCTTTTCCCAAAGCGTCTTGTCCAACAACTGCGGACCCTTGACCTCTTGATACCCGTTTTCCAGGTACACCCGACGCATGTATTGCTCGACCTCTTGCCACACCGTCCAGCCTTTGGCATGCCAGAACACCACACCAGGCGCGTGCTCGTCGATGTGAAACAAATCCAGTTCTTTGCCAAGCTTTCGGTGATCTCGCTTCTCGGCCTCTTCCAACATCGTGAGGTATTGCTTGAGATCGTCTTTGGTGGCCCACGCCGTGCCATAAATGCGTTGCAGCATCTCGTTGCGGTGGTCCCCGCGCCAATACGCGCCCGCCACTTTCATCAACTTGAAGTGCTTGAGCTTGCCTGTGCTGGGTACGTGTGGGCCACGACACAGGTCTTCGAACACGCCCTCTCGGTAGAGACTCACGTCCTCGTCGCTGGGAATGCTTTCAATGAGCTCAGCCTTGTAGTGCTCACCCAGCGCTTTGAAATGGCTCACTGCCTCATCGCGAGGCAGCACGCGCCTGAGAACGGGTTCGTCTTTGTTTGCCAGCTCGGTCATGCGCTGCTCAATGGCCTGCAGATCTTCTGGGGTAAACGGCCTTTTGTAGGCAAAGTCGTAATAAAACCCATTCTCGATCACCGGACCAATGGTGACCTGAGCATCTGGGAAAAGTTCTTTGACAGCATAAGCCAGCAGGTGCGCGGTGGAGTGGCGAATCATCTCCAAACCGTCTGCGTCTTTGGCGGTGACGATGGCCAATTGGGCGTCGGCGTTGACCACATGGCTGGAATCAACCAGTTGGCCATTGACACGGCCACCGAGCGCAGCCTTGGCCAGCCCAGCGCCAATCGATGCAGCCACATCGGCCACCGAAACTGGGCCCTCAAACTCGCGTTGCGAGCCGTCAGGCAAGGTGATTTGAATCATGCCATGTATCCTTCAATCCGTCAGAGTTGAACCGAGTTTGATCCACGGCATGCGCCACTGCAGCCGCTGCAACCCAGCCCAAGAAGAAACCCGCTGACCATGGGGTCTCATTTGTAGCAAGCCTTGCAGTTTAACAGCCCACGGCCTATGAACCCTAGGCGATTGGGACTTTTGCGACGCACCGGAAAGCAACTGGAACCGCTTATGATGCGGGGCATGTGGATGCAGCTTATCGCCCTTTGTAGTGGAGCCAGCGCAGGAGCCGTCGCCCGGTGGCAACTGAGTCTTTGGCTCAACGACTACCCCAACAACGCCATTCCATGGGGCACTTGGGTGGCCAACGCCTTGGGGGCCTACCTTATTGGGCTGGTGGTTTCTTTGCTGCAAAGCAATCCTCAGATAGATCCAGTGTGGCGACTGGTCCTGGTGACAGGCTTCTTAGGTGCGCTCACAACTTTTTCAACGTTCTCAATCGAAACGCTGGACCTACTCCAAGCTGGCAAAGCTGGATGGGCCATCACCAATGCGGCCCTGAACTTAGGGGGCAGCTTGATGCTCACTTGGCTGGGGGTACTGAGCGCCCAGTGGTGGCTAGGCGCTCAACGCATCAGCTGATCAATCTAAGCCGCAGACTTGATCGCCTGGATCGTTGTGGGGTTGGTCGCGCAGGGTTTTAGCGGTGCCCACCTCCATGTCTCTAGGCAAAGTGACATTGTTCTTCACCGCCAAAACCTCGGCCATGATGCTCACCGCAATCTCAGACGGGGTTTTGCTGCCGATGTATATGCCAATTGGTCCGCGCAAACGGGACAGGTCCGACGCAGACTTATCGAAATGCTGCATCATGCGCTCGTGTCGGCTGGCATGGTTGCGCCGCGAACCGATGGCGCCGACATAAAACGCGTCGGTATCTAATGCTTCGAGCAAAGCCAAGTCATCCAGCTTGGGGTCATGGGTCAATGCAATCACACAAGTGCGATGATCAGGCGCAAAGGCCAACACGACGTCATCGGGCATCTCAGACACCACCTTCGCACCGGGCACCGCCCACGCGCCTCGGTATTCATCTCGGGGGTCACAGACCGTGACCGCAAAGCCAGAGAACAAGGCCATCGTGGCAAGGTATTCACTGAGTTGACCTGCGCCAATCAAAAGCATTCGAAACTCTGGCCCAAAGGTATTCACCAAATGGCTTTCGGTCAAACTCAGCTCTGCGGGCTTTTGACAGGCGTTGAGCGCTACGCGCCCCGTCTGCAACTCGACTGTGCGCTGGACCAGTTGTCCCGCTTCAAGGGATTCAATCAAAGATTTCAAATCAAGCGGATCGGGATCGAACTCCAGCAGCAGCTCAAGTGTGCCGCCACAAGGCAATCCAAACCGGTGGGCTTCGTCGGCTGAAATGCCGTACTTGATGCGCTTGGGCGCGCCGCTGGGTATGACTCGATCAACCGCATGCTCGCCCTCAGCGCCTGGCTGACCAGGCGCTTGGTGCTGCGAATAGGCGCGCGTGTATTGGTCAATCAAATCGTCTTCGATGCAGCCACCGCTCACAGAACCAACGACCGCACCATCTTCACACAAGGCCATGATGGAGCCGACTGGTCTAGGAGAGGAGCCCCACGTTCGAACGACAGTGGCCATCAACGCCCTGCGCCCCTGACTTCGCCATTGAAGCAAAGTCCTCAACACCATCACGTCTAAGTTCTCCAAGGCGAACTCCTAGGCTAAGTGCTCAGATCAACCAAATCCAAGCTGACGTTAAAACGAATGCGCCCAACCCCCAGCCCAACGGCGCCCAAACCGCGGCCAATGGGTCCGCGATTGGTGTCTGCGCTATTGCAGCGCCGCCTGGTGCTGCCACTGGGTCAGCCTCGGTCTTGCCAAAACGGCGGGTCATCTCATTGTCAAAGCGTTTGAAAAAGTCCTCGGCCAAAGAGCGCGCTGCACCGTCAATCAAACGTTGCCCCAATTGAGCAACCTTGCCGCCGACTTGAGCCGAGACGCTGTAATCCAAGCGAGTCCCCGATTCGATGGGCGTCAACGAGACTTTAGATGTGCCTTTGCCGAAGCCCGCAGGACCTCCTTGCCCTTCAAAGCTCAACTCATAGCTCTGTGGAGGTTGCATGTTGCTGAGTGTGATGCTGCCAGTGAAGCGGGCCGCCACAGGACCGATGCGCAGAGCCATGCCAATCGAGTAAGCGTTCTCACCGCTGGGCTCTACCTTTTCGCAGCCCGGGATACAGGCTTTTAAAACCTCTGGGTCGTTCAGTGCATCCCATGCCTGCTGTTGCGTTACGCCAAGATCTCGGCTACCTTGCATTTCCATCTTATTGCTCCTTCAATGCGCGCTCAACGCTGCGCGCCAAGTCTTTCAAATGTTCAATGTTGTGCACCGCCACCGTGGCGTGTGCCCGCTGATGCAAAACCTTTGCGCCGGATGCGAGTGGCTCGTAGGCATCAAACCTCAGTAGCGGATTAAGCCACAACAGTTTGCGAGTGTGCCTGTTTAACCAAACCAACTCTTGGTCAAGGGCTTCCGCAGCCCCTGTATCCAACCCGTCGCTGATCAGCAAAACAACCGTGCGTTTACCAACCAAACGCCGCGCGTGGGCTTGGCGCAGCTGTGCAAGAGAGTCGCCCAATCGGGTGCCTCCAGCGAAGTCATGGACCAAGTCCTGTACCGCATCCAACATGTCATCGGTATCTGGAAGCGCAAACGCACTCGATAAATCGGTCAACTCGGTGCCAAAGGCAAACACATCGCGCCGCCCCACGCGCCACGCCCTGCCGCGCGCAGCGCCTCGCTGCAATGCTGCGTGCAAATATGCCAACAACATACGCACATACCGCTCCATAGAGCCAGACACATCGACCAGTACCAAAAGTGGCAAGACCTCTTGGGCGCGACCCATGCGCGGCAGCTGGACACACTCGCCTCCTAAGCGAGCTGTGGCGCTGACCATGCGCGACCAATCTAGCTGTGCAGCAGAATGCTGTGGCACATAGCGGCGCGCTTGAATTTTGGGGAAAGGCAATGGGATGTCTCTCACCAGCTGCTGAACCAAAGTGAACTCGCTAGAAGAGAGCGTGTTGAAATCTGCCCGTTGCAAACGTTGGCTTTGACTGGCTGTCATGGCTGCATCAAATTTCACAGCTTCATCGGCCGGCTTAGCTTTGTTGGATGCAGCAGGGGTCAGCGGCCGCAGGGCGTCTTGGGTGCGCATTCGCTGGGAACTGGGGTTGGCCTTACCCTGCGACTGCGGCAGCAACTGAGCCAGCAATTTGTTGGCGACCTCGGGGTCACGAAAATACGCATCAAACAACTCTTGAAAGATCACGCGCTGACTGATGTCGCTGATCAGAGTGCTCTCTAGCGCATAGCGCCAATCCGCCTTCGAGTCTGGCTCGATACACAAAAGAGCTTGCGTCGCCACCGCAATGCGCTGACTGTCGACCGGTAGCCCTGCACGACGCAGAGCACGGCCAAAGCCCACCAAGTTCGACGCCAATTTGCCACGGCGCGCATCACCCCAACTCATGGCTCACCTCAAGCAGATGGGCTGGCATCTGTGAAAAGCTGGTCCATGACTTCTGGGGTCAAGGCTGCCACGTCCTCACGCTGCTTAAACAAGACACCAGCAGTATTCGTGAGGACCTCGGGATCCACCACCAGCGAATCCATCGCGACCAAGGCCTTGGCCCAATCAACGCTCTCTGCGATGCCGGGTGCGCGCCCAAACTGCGTAGCCATGGGTTGTGACCTGAGCCGCTGAACAAAATCAGCGACTTGCGCGGCCAAAGCCTCACTGGCCTCAGGCACTTGGTTGCGCACAATGGTGAGTTCACGCTCTCGATCGGGGTAGTCCAACCAGTGGTACAGGCAACGGCGTTTGACCGCGTCATTCAGATCTCGGGTTCGGTTGCTGGTCAAAATGGTGACCGGTTTAGCCTGCGCACGCAGCGCCCCCAACTCGGGGATGGTGACTTGAAACTCGCCCAAGTACTCCAAGAGAAAGGCTTCAAAGGGCTCATCTGCACGATCAACCTCATCGATGAGCAACACCGCGCCAGGTTCGGGCGCCTGCAGGGCCTGCAACAAAGGGCGGCGTATCAAATACTCCTCTTGGTAGACCTCACGCTCGACTTCAGATACGTTCAAGCTGCCATCGACGCGACCTTGTGCTTCAGCCGCACGCATGTGCAACAACTGGGCAGCGTAATTCCACTCGTACAAAGCCTCTCGCTGTTCTAGCCCGTCGTAGCACTGCAGGCGAATCAGCGCCCGCGACAAAGCCTGAGAAAGCGCTTTAGCCAACTCGGTCTTGCCAACACCCGGCTCGCCTTCAAGCAGCAAGGGACGACCCAATTTAAGCGCCAAGAACACCGATGTCGCAAGCCGCCGATCTGCGTAGTAGCCCTCGTGTTCGAGGGCAGAGATCACTTCATCAATTGATTTCAAAATACCCGCCTCATAACAAATCAAAACGGGGCACCCGAGTGCCCCGTTCATCTGGCTAGGTGACTTGCCTGTTGGCTTCAGTCACCCTGACTGACCAGATCATGCACTCGCTACGGCGCGCTGCGTGACCACACCCACGAGGTGAGCACGGTAAGCTGCGCTGCCATGGATGTCGCTGTTCAAGCCATCGGCAGGCACAGCCACACCGGCCACTGCTTGCGCACTGAAGTCAGTGTTCAATGCAGCCTCGAGCGGAGCGCATCGAAACACACCCGAACCAGCACCGGTCACAGCGACTCGCACACCGTCGGCATGCTTGGCGACAAATACACCGACCAAGGCAAACCGCGAGGCTTGCTGCTTGAACTTTTCATAGGCAGCCCGCTCGGGCTTGGGGAACGACACTGCCGTGATGATTTCATTGGGCTCTAACGCTGTCGCGTACATACCCAAGAAAAAATCATCCGCAGCGATGCGCCGGCGGTTGGTGATGATGGTCGCACCCAATGCCAATACAGCGGAAGGGTAGCAGGCCGCGGGATCGTTGTTTGCCAGCGAACCACCTATGGTGCCGCGCGCGCGCACTTGTCTATCCCCGATTCCGCCAGCCAAACAAGCCAGCGCCGGGATGGCTTTTTGCACGACCTCGCTCTCGGCAACGTCGGTGTGGCAAACCATACCGCCGATCACCAAATTGTCACCCTCCATGCGGATACCTTGCAAATCAGTGATGCCGCCCAAATCTACCAACGTGCCGGGGGCAGCCAAACGCTGCTTCATGGTTGCAATCAAGGTCTGACCGCCTGACAACGCCTGCCCACCCGCTTCAAGCAAGGCAACCGCTTGGTCTACCGTGCTGGGACGTTCATATTCACATGCATACATTTTCAATACTCCTAGGTAATCAAGCCTTGGCAGCCTGGATAGCCGCCCACACACGCGCTGGCGATGCAGGCATATCAAAGTCTTTCACGCCAACTGTCGAAAGCGCATCCAAAACAGCGTTGATCACGGCAGGGGGCGAGCCGATCGCACCGGCCTCTCCGCAACCCTTGGTTCCCAATGGATTGTGCGTGCATGGCGTACAAACGTGTCCCAATTTGAACTCTGGGAAGTCGTCCGCCCTTGGCATTGCATAGTCTTGGAAACTACCCGTCAACAATTGCCCGGTCTCGGTGTCGTAGACGCAGTTTTCCATCAACGCTTGCCCAATGCCTTGCACCAGTCCGCCATGGACTTGGCCCTCCACGATCATGGGGTTGATGATGGTGCCAAAGTCATCGACGGCGGTGAATCGATCAACCTTCACGACGCCAGTACTCGGATCAATCTCAACCTCGCAGATATAGGTTCCACCTGGGAATGTGAAGTTGGTCGGGTCGTAAAACGCTGTCTCGTTCAGACCTGGCTCCAACTTGTCCAACGGGTAGTTGTGAGGCACGTACGCCGTCAACGCCACTTGGGCAAATGGAATGGTCTTATCCGTGCCTCTGACCGTGAAGTTGCCGTCGGCAAAATCGATGTCTTCATCACTGGCCTCAAGCAAGTGGGCCGCAATTTTTTTGGCCTTGTTTTCAATCTTGTCGAGCGCGCGCATGATGGCCGCACCACCCACTGATATGGACCGCGAGCCATAGGTACCCATGCCAAAAGGCACGCGCCCGGTGTCGCCATGAACGACGTCGACTTGGTCAACGCTCAAGCCCAATCGCGCAGCAACCACTTGTGCAAACGTGGTCTCGTGACCCTGACCGTGGCTGTGCGAGCCCGTGAACACGGTCACGCTGCCTGTGGGGTGCACGCGAACCTCCCCGCACTCAAAGAGTCCAGCACGAGCACCCAGCGCGCCTGCGATGTTAGACGGCGCGATGCCGCAGGCTTCGATGTAGCTCGAGTAGCCCATGCCCCTCAAGAGCCCCTTGGCCGCGGATGCAGCCTTGCGCTCTTCAAAGCCCGCCACCTCAGCCAACTCTTGGGCCTGATCCATGCAAGCATGGAAATCGCCGGTATCGTATTGCAGCGCCACTGGGGTTTGGTATGGGAACTCGGTGATGAAGTTGCGCTTGCGGATTTCGGCCTGGCTCAAGCCCATGTCCCAAGCGCATCGGGTCACCAACCGCTCAAGCAGGTATGTGGCTTCAGGGCGTCCGGCGCCGCGGTAAGCATCTACAGGTGCTGTGTTGGTGAACCACGCGTCAACTTCGACGTAAACCTGCGGCGTCGTGTACTGACCCGCCAAGAGCGTGGCATACAGAATGGTGGGTACGGCCGTCGCAAACGTCGACAAGTAAGCACCCATGTTGGCATCGGTGTGCACGCGCATGGCCAAAAACTTACCGTTCGCATCCATGGCCATTTCTGCTTGCGAGACGTGGTCGCGCCCGTGGGCGTCACTCAGAAATGCTTCACCGCGTTCGCAATTCCATTTGATTGGCCGGTTCAGTTGCTTGGAAGCCCATGTCAGCGCGACGTCCTCGGCATACAGGTAGATCTTGGAGCCAAAGCCACCGCCAACGTCTGGCGCAATCACACGCACTTTGTGCTCTGGCAAACCCAACACAAAAGCGGTCATCAACAAACGCTCCACGTGCGGGTTCTGGTTCGACACGTGCAAGGTGTACTCATCGGATGCGCGGTTGTACTGCGCCAAGGCTGCCCGGGGCTCCATCGCGTTGGGCACCAAGCGGTTGTTGACCAGATCAAGTTTGGTGATGTGGGCCGCAGTCTCAAACACGCTGTCAACAGCAGCCTTGTCGCCAATGGCCCACTTGTAGCAGTGGTTGTCTGGTGCCTCGGCATGCAAGGCTTCTGACGTTTTGGCTTGCTCGCAGGTCACTGACGCTTGCAATGGCGCGTAGTCGACCTCTACGGCTTCGGCGGCATCTTTGGCTTGCTGTAGCGTCTCGGCGACCACCATGGCGACGTGGTCACCCACATAGCGGGCCTTGCCTTGCGCCAACACGGGGTGAGGCGGCTCTTTCATCGGCTGGCCATCTGTGTCTGTGATCAGCCAGCCACAAGGCAAACCACCCATTTGTCCCTCAAGGTCAGCCCCTGTGAAGACTTTGACCACACCAGGCATGGCCTCAGCGGCGCTGGTATTGATGCCATTAATTTTGGCGTGTGCATGGGGGGAGCGCACAAAAACAGCATGCGTTTGACCCGCTACGTTGATGTCATCGGTGTAGTTGCCTGCACCGGTTAAAAAGCGCAAATCTTCTTTGCGCCGGACCGACTCACCGATGTGTGGCAAGTTAGCTAAATCAGTTGCACCCATGGCAGTTCTCCTTTGTGTTTAAGCGCCACGCATGGCGTCTTGCCCTTGAAGGACGGCTTTAACGATGTTTTGGTAGCCTGTGCAGCGACACAGATTGCCCTCGAGTCCATCGCGCACAGCGGCCTCATCCAACGGGGCTGAACTGCGCTCGACCAAGTTCACAGCGCTCATCACCATCCCCGTGGTGCAAAAGCCGCACTGCAAGCCATGGCAGTCTTTGAACGCCGCTTGCATGGGGTGCAATGTCCCGTCTGGCTCAGCCAGACCTTCAATCGTTGCAACCTCAGCGCCCTGAGCCTGAGCGGCCATCACCGAGCAAGACTTCACAGCACGCCCATTCATGATCACGGTGCAAGCGCCGCACTGCGATGTGTCACATCCAACGTGGGTGCCAGTGAGCCCCAATTGTTCGCGCAACATTTGTACCAACAAAGTGTTGCCCGCCACATCCGCGGATCGCTTCTTCCCGTTCACTGTCAGTTCGACTTGCATACCCTGAATCTCCTCTGATGACATGGTTGACTTCTGTGCTTATCTTGGTGCCTATGGCGCAGGTGATAACTAGGGATAACCCGCGTTTGAAGCCGTGAATCAAAAAAAAAGCCAAAAGCCCTTGCGAGGCCTGTTGGCACCCTATAAACAGGCTCAATCAGAGCGAGCGGTGCCTAGGCTGGGTCACAAATAGAGTCTCGTGGGTTACATCCGCGACAGCCAGCACACCAAAGTGACCAGGCATGGCTTCGCCCCGCATTGGCCCATGCTGGATGATTGTGGTGTCCGGTTTTGAATGGGCTTTGGGCTTGAGGGTTGGATACCCCTCGCAAGCCGCAGCCATCCAGCGGCACGACACCATGATGCACTGCGTGTCAGACGCGGTTTAGGCGTCAGTCAAGTCGCGTGGCGTGGGCTGGCAGATCACAAGCGCCACCGTCGAACGTGAGCGCGTACTCACCGCCCAGGATTCACCCAACATCCATGCTGCAGAATCTGGCACGCAGTGGTCGAACGCGAGCGGGTTATTGCAAAGTTTGTTTGGCAAACTCTGGGACGGGCAGCGCGATCACAGAGATACCCTCTTCCGCCAGCTCTTGAGCCTGCTCAGGGGATGTCTGACCCCGGATGGGTCGATCATCGGCCTCCCCTGCATGGATGGCCCTCGCCTCTTGAGCAAAACGCTCACCGACGTCCTCGGTTTGTCGCAACATCTCTCTGACCACATGCATGTATGCAGCCTGCAATTGGGCTGGCGATAAATCCGCAACCGATGGCGCTTCCGTTTGGGGGGCGGCCGATTCAGCTTGGGGAGCTGCCACATCAGCAGCTTGAGAGCGCTTGAGGTTGAGCCTTGGTGCACTCAACTTTTTTTCAACTTGCGTCTCGCCACAAATAGGACAGCTCAGCTGACCTTGACGGTGCTGAGCCAAGTAGTCTTCCTCGCTGCCAAACCAGCCCTCAAAGACGTGATGTTGAGCACATTGAAGATCAAGAACTTTCATGGCTGAATTATCGCCATTGAGGAGACCATTCGCCAGCGCGCCAGTCGCATAGCCACATCAGACCAGCCAGTGTTTTGCTGTCACAGATGACCCCGCTGTGGACCAGTGCCTTGAGTTCGCTCACCTCAGCCGCGCACACTTCGAGCAGTTCGCCTTCATCGCGCTCGGTGTGCCCAGCCACCAGGTCTGTGGCGAGCCACATGTCAATGCGCTCATCCGAATACGCGATGGCAGGCGCCACCTCTCCCATGTGCGCCCAACGCTTTGCAGCAAACCCCGTCTCCTCGCGCAGCTCGCGCTGAGCGCCCAGCAATCGGCTTTCGCCCGCATCCAACTTGCCCGCCGGGAACTCAATCACCACCTGTCCCAAGGGGTGGCGATATTGCAGCTCAACAACCACTCGACCGTCACTCAGAACCGGAACGATCATCACCGCCCCGGGGTGCAAAATCATCTCTCGAGTCGCATTCTGGCCGTCGGCCAGCGCCACTTGATCACGCACCACGTGCAACAAATTACCTTTGTAAACCGGTTCGCGCGAGACCGGGCGTTCATGCAAATGGGTCAAATCGGCCCTTAACATCTCGCTGAGTGCAGGTAGCGATGTCATGGGTTGGTGAGCGCGAGAGGGTATCAGTGCCGCCAAAGGTAGCGGTACACGAAACCCGGAAACGCAAGTGTCAGATAAAGAAAGCCCGTGGTCGCGTAGAACTCCCACGTCTGCGGCGCCACCTGTCCCGATGCGTTTTCAAGGTAAAGCCCCACGCCGCCCACGACAAAGTACCCAATCAACATCTCGATGAGCCGCCAAACCATCGATTTGTCGGCGACAGCGGCAAATAGAAACAAACGCTGGCTCAAGAACGGCCAATTGGCGAATGCCAACGCCAACGCCAAGATAAGATAGACCTGCTGAGTGGTATCCATGTTGACGGCTTTATGCGAGCAAGCGCGCAATGGCTTGCGCGCAAAGGGCCATCAACCCCCCTGGCAAAATTCCCAGAGCCAACATGGTCAACACGTTCAGCGACAAAACGCGCTGAGGGAAGGCAGACACATGCAGCGCATCGGACTGCGTGGGCTGATCAAAGTACATCACCTTGATGACCCGCAGGTACGGGAACGCGCCGATCAGCGACAGCATCACGGCAAAAACCGCGAGCCACAAATAGCCGTCTCCGACAGCCAGCACCGACTGCAGCACAGCCAATTTGGCGTAAAAACCCACAAGAGGTGGCAAGCCAGCCAAAGACCACATGCAAGCAGCCACAACACCAGCAAGCCAAGGGGTGCGCTGATTGAGCCCTGCCAAATCAGAGATATTTTCTGCCTCAAAGCCAGTTTTGCTCATCATGAGCATGGCCCCAAAAATTGCCAGCGTGGTCAGGACATAAGTCACCACATAGAACATGGTGGCGCTGTATGCGTTGAGCGCATTGGACGCATCCATGCCAGTGACACCACCCACCAGACCCAACAAAATGAAGCCCACTTGGGAGATTGTCGAGAACGCCAGCATGCGCTTGAAACTCGTTTGCATGATGGCCGCCAAGTTGCCAACCAGCAAAGAGGCAACAGACAGAACAATGGCCATTTGCTGCCAATCAGCAGACAAAGGCAACATGCCTTCGACCAGCAGACGCATGGCGATCGCGAAGGCCGCCAGTTTGGGGGCTGCAGCAATCAACAAGGTGACCGATGTCGGCGCGCCTTCATAGACATCCGGAACCCATGAGTGAAATGGTGCAGCTCCCAACTTAAACGCCAGACCTGCGACGATAAACACAGTCCCCAGCGCCAACACCCGTTGGTCCACCTCGCCGCGAGCCAATCGAGTAGACACCTCGGCTAGGTCAAGTGAACCTGTGGCACCGTAGAGCATGGACATGCCATAAAGCATGAAACCACTGGCCATGGCACCCAAGACAAAGTACTTCATGGCAGCTTCAGTGGCTCGCGCATGGTCACGGCGCAAAGCCACCATGGCATAGCTGGAGAGCGTGAGCAACTCAAGGCCCATGTAAATCACCAAGAAGTTGTGACCACCCATCATCACAAACATCCCGAGCAAGGCAAACAATGCCAAGGTGTGCATCTCTGCCCCCCTCAGCATGCCGCGGTCAGCCGAGTATTGGCGCCCGTAAATCAAGGTCAACATGACTGACAGCGCGGCGAAGCACTTGAGCCAATTGCCCATGGGGTCTGAAACCACCATGGTTCCAAAACCAAACAGAACCTCGCCCTGCGTGGCATACAACGCCTGCACTGCCGCCACACCCGCTAGCGTGAGAAGCGTCAATGTGAAAGTGAGCGGGCGCGAGGTGGCCTTGAGCGACACATCGGCCAACAAGATGACGCAAGCCATCACCAAAAGAAAGATTTCGGGGTACACAACGACCCAGCTAATTTGATCCATATCTTTCGCTCAATTCAGTTTGGATTGGGCCACGTGAGCCAACAACTCGGCCACCGATGGGTTGATGATGTCGGTCATGGGTTTGGGATAAATGCCCATAGCCAAGACCGCAACCGCCAGCAACACCATCACGGTCATTTCACGGGCGTTGATGTCGTTCAATTGGGCAACATTCTCATTTTGGACCGCTCCCAAGTAGACGCGTTTGAACATCCACAAGGTGTAAGCGGCACCAAAAATCAACGCAGTTGCAGCCGCCAAACCCAACCAGAAGTTGGCCTCGACTGCACCCAAAATAACCATCCACTCGCCAACAAAGCCAGCGGTACCTGGGAGGCCACAATTGGCCATTGAGAAGAGCAGTGCGAATGCAGCGAACTTGGGCATGGTGTTCATGACGCCACCATAAGCGGCAATGTCGCGCGAATGCACGCGGTCATACAAGACGCCAATAGACAAGAACATCGCTGCCGACACAAAGCCGTGGGCAATCATTTGGACGACTGCACCGGTGACGCCCATCTCAGAGAAGATGAAAAAGCCAAGGGTGACAAAACCCATGTGAGCCACCGATGAATAAGCCACCAGCTTCTTCATATCGGTTTGCACCATGGCAACCAAACCCACGTAGATGACCGCGACCAAAGACAGCCCGATCATCAGGCCCGCCCACTCGTGCGAGGCATCTGGAGCGATAGGCAACGAAAAGCGCAAGAAACCGTAGGCGCCTAGCTTCAACATGATGGCGGCCAATACAGCTGAACCTCCGGTTGGCGCTTCCACGTGAACATCGGGCAACCAAGTGTGCACAGGCCACATGGGTACCTTGACAGCGAACGCTGCAAAAAAGGCAAAGAACAGCAGCGTCTGAGGCGTTTGTCCCAGAGGCAGGGCATGCCAGGTGGCCAAGTCAAAGCTGCCGCCAGACGCGTTGTACAGGTAGATCAACGCGATCAACATCAGCAAGGAGCCCAGCAAGGTGTACAAAAAGAATTTGTACGCAGCGTAGATCTTGTTTGGCCCGCCCCAAATACCGATGATCAAGTACATCGGGATCAGGGTCGCTTCGAAGAACACATAAAACAACATGCCATCTAAGCTCGTGAAGACGCCAATCATCAGGCCAGAAAGAATCAAAAACGCGCCCATGTATTGGTGCACCCGCTCTGTGATTACTTCCCAACCTGCTATCACAACGATGACGGTGATAAACGCCGTCAAGATGACCAGCCAGAACGAAATGCCGTCTACGCCAAGGTGGTAGTGCATCTGAAAGCGCTCAATCCAAGGCGCCTTTTCTACAAACTGCATGCCAGCGGCGCCAACTTCGAAGGCGCTGAACATTGGCAAAGTCACCAAAAAACTCACCAGCGCACCGATGAGCGCCACTCGACGAACCCAAACTTGATTGTTATCGCTGCCAAGAGCTAACAGCAGGATCCCGAAAACGATGGGAACCCATATCGTGAGGCTCAGTAAACCCATGCTCTCGTACTCCTTATTTAGCCAGCCAGACAAATGTTGTCAGCAGCACAAAAATGCCCAACAACATGGTCAACGCATAGTGGGTGATCAAACCGCTTTGCATGCCACGCACCCACGCAGCCAAACGCCCAATCAACTTCCAGCTGGCGTTGACAACGCCCGCTTCGATGACGCCTTGATCGCCTGCGCGCCAGAGGCCAACACCCAAGCCACGCGCGGCCTTAGCCAGCACGTTCTCATTGAACCAGTCCATGTAGTACTTGTTCTCCAACACCACAACCAGTGGGCGAAACCACCGCGCCAAAGTCGCTGGCACGGCGGGGTTAATCAAATACATGTACCAAGCCGAAACGACGCCACCCAATGCCAACCAAAACGGCCACGTCGTCAACCCGTGAACCGCCATCGCCATCGGGCCGTGGAACATTTCGCTTAACTCACTCATGGCCGGGTGTTTGGCAGCGTCAACAAAAATCGCGCCGTCAAAGAACCCCGAATGCAACATGGGGTCGATCGTGAAGTAGCCAATCAACACCGATGGGATCGCCAGCAACACCAGCGGCAACGTCACCACCCAAGGCGACTCATGGGGCTTGCCATCGCCATGACCATGGCCGTGGCCATGGTCGTCCCCATGGTGAGCGTGTGGGTCTTGGTCATAGCGCTCCTTGCCGTGGAAGACAATGAAGTAAAGCCGGAAACTGTAGAACGCTGTGATGAACACGCCGGCAAGCACGGCAAAATTTGCAAACCCCGAAGCCGGCAACTGACTCGCGTGTACCGCTTCAATGATCGAGTCTTTCGAATAGAACCCAGAGAACAGAGGCGTGCCAATCAGCGCCAACGAACCCAGCAAAGAAGTGACCCAGGTGATAGGCATGTATTTCTTCACATTGCCCATGTAGCGAATGTCTTGGTTGTGATGCAAGCCCATGATCACCGAACCCGCAGCCAAGAAGAGCAGGGCTTTGAAAAAAGCGTGGGTCATGAGGTGGAACACAGCCACCGAGTATGCAGACACACCCAAGGCGACGGTCATGTAGCCCAGCTGGGACAACGTCGAATAAGCAACGACCCGCTTGATATCGTTTTGTATGATGCCCATGAAACCCATGAACAATGCAGTGATCGCGCCTATCACCAGCACAAAATTCAGTGCAACGTCGCTGAGTTCAAACAGAGGCGACATACGCGCCACCATAAAAATGCCTGCCGTGACCATGGTTGCAGCATGAATCAGTGCCGAAATGGGTGTGGGGCCTTCCATCGAATCTGGCAGCCACACATGCAGCGGAAATTGGGCTGATTTGCCCATCGCGCCGATGAACAAGCAAATGCAGATCACCGTCACCAGCATCCAATCCGTACCCGGAAAGCTCAGCGCAGCCACTTGTTCAGATTGCGCAAAAACCTCGGTGTAGTTCAAGGACCCCGTGTAGGCCGCAACCAAGCCGATGCCCAGGATGAAACCAAAGTCACCCACTCGGTTCACCAGGAATGCCTTCATGTTGGCAAACACTGCAGTTGAGCGGGTGTACCAAAAGCCGATCAACAGATATGAGACCACACCCACGGCCTCCCAGCCGAAGAACAACTGCAGCATGTTGTTGCTCATGACGAGCATCAGCATAGAGAAGGTGAACAGCGAGATGTATGAAAAGAACCGGTTATAGCCTTCGTCTTCTGCCATGTAGCCCATGGTGTAGATGTGCACCATGAGTGACACAAAAGTCACCACACACATCATCATGGCACTCAGCGGGTCGATCAAAAAGCCAACTTCCATTTTTAAGTCGCCAATGACCATCCACTCATAGATGGTTGCATTGAAGCGCGCGCCGTGTTCGACCACCGACCACAAGGTCATGGCCGACAACACAAAGGCTAGCGCCACACCCAAGATCGTGATGGAGTGCGTCGCTTTGCGACCGACCAAGTTGCCACCCAATCGGGTACCAAAGACGCCGGCAATGATGGAGCCCAGCAGTGGGGCGAGTGGAATGGCCAGCAGCGTGCTAGCGGACAACGTGTTGCTCATGCGAATACTTCTCTCAGAATCAACCCTTGAGCTCGTTGAGCTCTTGCACGTCGATGGTGGACTTGTTGCGGAACAACAAAACCAAAATTGCCAAACCGATCGCTGACTCTGCAGCCGCCACGGTCAGGATGAAAAAGACGAACACCTGTCCGTGCATGTCGCCCAAATAGGACGAGAACGCCACAAAGTTGGTATTCACGGCCAACAGCATCAACTCAATCGCCATCAACAGCACGATGAGGTTTTTGCGATTCATGAAAATGCCAACAATCGAAATGGCAAACAAGGCTGCGCCCAAAGTTAAGAAATGCCCCAAACTCAAACTCATGATGAAGCCTCCGGTGTGTCAGCCTGGGCCGGTTTGGGTGGCACCACAGCGTCCATCTTGACGACGCGCAAACGCTCTGATTTTTTGGCCAAAACTTGCTCTGAAGCATGCATAAACTTGCTGTCCTTGCGCTGCCTCAAGGTCAACGCAATGGCCGAAATAATGGCGACCAACAGCAAGACCGCGGCGATTTCTAGTGGGTACAAATACTCGGTGTAAAGCAGCATACCGAGTGCTTTGGTGTTCGACCCCTCCATCAGCACAGGCTCGGTCACCTGACCAAAGTCACCCTGCACGATCAGGCCAATTTCAACCGCCATCAATGCGCCGAGCAAAGCGGCCAAGGGGAGGTTCTTCCAAAAGCCCTCGCGCATGGCATCCACATTGATGTCTAGCATCATGACGACGAACAAAAACAACACCATGACGGCGCCCAGATAAACCAGCACCAAAGTGATGGCTAGAAACTCAGCGCGCAGCAACATCCAGATCATTGAGGCCTGAAAAAAGGCCAACATCAAAAACAGGGTTGCGTGCACCGTGTTGCGCGCAGTGATGACGCGAAACGCCGATACCAGCAGCACAGCCGAAAATACATAAAAGAGTCCAGTGATCCAATCCATGATCTAGTCCTTCTGTCCTCAGCGGTACTTGGCATCCGCAGCTTTGGCAGCCGCGATGTCTTTTTCGTAACGATCACCAATGGCCAAAAGCATGTCTTTGGTGAAATACAAATCACCTCGCTCTTCGCCGTGGTATTCAAAGATTTGCGTCTCAACAATCGAGTCAACCGGGCAGCTCTCTTCACAAAAGCCGCAGAAAATACACTTGGTCAAATCGATGTCATAACGCGTCGTTCGGCGAGAGCCATCCGCCTCGCGCTCACCCGCTTCGATGGTGATAGCCATCGCTGGGCAGACCGCTTCACAGAGCTTGCACGCAATGCAGCGCTCTTCGCCATTGTCGTAACGGCGCAAAGCATGCAACCCCCGAAACCGAGGCGACAAAGGGGTTTTTTCTTCAGGGTACTGAATCGTCACTTTTCGTGCGAACAGGTAACGACCCGTCAACGCCATGCCTTTGAGCAACTCCAAAAGCATGAAGCTCGAGAAGAAGTCTCGCAATGAGAAGGCGCCTTGAGAAGAGGACTTGTTGGAGGATTGAATAGCAGCAGACATTTCAGCTTAATCCCAAATGTTGAAGGGCGTTTGCATCCACAGCCCGACCACCAAGAGCCAAACCAGTGTCACAGGGATAAATATTTTCCAGCCCAAGCGCATGATCTGGTCGTAGCGGTAACGCGGGAAAGTTGCTCTCACCCAGATGAACATGGAAACCATGAAGAAGGTCTTGATTCCCAACCATATCCAGCCGGGGATCCAATTGAATGGGGCAAAGTCAAACGGCGGCAACCACCCGCCTAGGAACATCAACGCGGCAAGAATGGACACCAACCACATGGCTGCGTACTCAGCCAAGAAGAAGATGGCGAAGCCCATACCCGAATATTCGACCATGTGGCCAGCGACGATTTCAGATTCACCCTCAACGACGTCAAACGGATGGCGGTTGGTTTCGGCCACACCTGAAATCATGAAGACCACAAAAATAGGCAGCAATGGCAACCAATTCCAAGACAGAATGCCGACACCACGATCACTGAACCAACCCTGACCTTGCGCAGCGACCACATCGCCCAAATTCATGCTGCCGCTCACCATGATCACCACGACGAGACAGAAACCCATTGCGATCTCGTAGCTCACCATTTGAGCCGACGCCCTCAGCGCGCCCAAAAACGGGTACTTAGAGTTCGATGCCCAGCCAGCAATGATGACGCCATAAACTTCGATCGAAGTGATGGCCATGATCAACAACAGACCAGCGTTGACGTTGGCAATCACGGCCTCTGGCCCGAAAGGAATCGCCACCCAAGCCGCCAGTGCAGGCATGATCGCCATGATTGGCGCTAGGCGAAACAGGCCTT
>CBFIFT010000003.1:0-43067 GCA_965661935.1 Burkholderiaceae bacterium
CGCTGCAGTCGAGGGGGCCCACGGGCTTGAGGTGAATCAACTCGGCGGGGCCTTCGGCGCTGGCGGGCATTTGAAACGCCCAGCCACGCGTTTGCGATGCATCGGATGACAAGGTGAGGCAGTCGAGTTGGTTGAGGTCGTGGGGGGTGAGCGGCGTGCCATGGCGCGCGAGGTAGTCTGGCGTGGCCACACACAGACGGCGGTTGTCGGCCAGGCGCACGTGCACCAGCGATGAGTCGGGCATATCGCCCACCCTGACCGCGCAGTCAAAGCCTTCGCCAGTGAGGTCGACCACCCGGTCTGAGAGGTTGAGCGAGACCGTTACATCGGGGTAGAGCTCGCGAAAGGCGGGCACCAGGGGTGCCACGTGTCGGCGCCCAAACCCGCCCGGGGCCGTGACCCGCAAGTGGCCGCTGGGCTTGATGCCGCCCGCGCTCACACTGGCTTCGGCATTGGCCAGTTCGGTGAGTAAGCGCTGACCACTCTCTAGAAATGCGCTACCTTCATGGGTGAGGTTGAGCCGCCGGGTGGTGCGCACCAATAGCTTGACGCCCAAGCGGGCCTCTAAGGCCTCTAGCCTGCGGCTGATCACCGCTGGGGCAACGCCTTCGGCGCGCGCAGCGGCGGCCAGGCTGCCTTTGGCGACCACGTCGACGAAGGTTTCGATTTGTTTGAACTTGTCCATGCCTGCTTTATTACATCTTTTTTAGCTACGAATTGAATGACATATTAACGGTTAATAAACTTTATTAGATGTAATAAAGTGAAGCCATGGCCCATTCAACGCCCTCCACGCCCACTGCCAAACCCCAAGCCGTGCTTTTTGACGCCTACGGCACGCTGTTTGATGTGTACAGCGTCGCGGCCATGGCCGAGCAGTTGTTCACTGGGCAGGGCAAGGCCATCAGCCTGTTGTGGCGTGACAAACAAATCGAATACACGCGCTTGGTCACCACCAGCGCGAGTGCGGCCAACGCCACACCCGGGCAGCACTACCAGCCTTTTTGGGAGCTCACACGCGCGGCCCTGCGCTACACCTGCGCGGCGCTGAAACTCGAGTTGAGCGCCGATGATGAGGCCACGCTGATGAACCAATACCGCGCTTTGTCGGCCTTCCCTGAAAACAAGGCCACGCTCAAGGCGCTCAAAGCACAGGGCATTGCGACGGGCATTTTGTCCAACGGCGACCCCGATATGTTGGGCATCGCGGTGCGCAGCGCTGGCTTGGGCGAATACCTCGACCACGTGATCAGCGCCGACAGCGTGAAGCTCTACAAAACCCACCCCAGCGTGTACGCGCTGGGGCCGCAAACGCTGGGGCTGCCAGCGAAAGATATTTTGTTTGTGTCGTCCAACAGCTGGGACGCTTTGGGCGCCACTTGGTATGGCTTTCAAACGCTGTGGATCAACCGCAGCGGTTTGCCCTTCGAGGCCCTCAACCCTCAACCCACCCGCATAGGCGAGAGCCTGCGCGACGTTTTGTCTTTTTTTGAATAAGGAGTCTGTCATGTCCAACCGCGTCAACTGCCATGGGCTGCAAGTCGATCCCGCCTTGCACCAGTTCATTGAGAACCAAGTGCTGCCTGCCACTGGCGTGGCCAGCGAGACCTTTTGGAGCGGCTTTGCTGCCATCGTCAACGATTTAGCGCCCAAAAACATCGCGCTGTTGGCTGAGCGCGACCGCCTGCAAACTGAGCTCGACCAATGGCACGCCAAGCACCCCGGCCCCATCCAAGACATGGCGGCCTACCAAGCCTTTTTGAAAGAAATTGGCTACTTGGTCGACGCGCCTTTGCAAGCCCAAGCCACCACCACACAAGTCGATGACGAGTTGGCCACCCAAGCGGGCCCTCAGTTGGTGGTGCCTATTTTGAATGCGCGCTACGCCCTCAATGCCGCCAACGCACGTTGGGGCTCTTTGTATGACGCGCTCTACGGCACCGATGTGATCTCTGAGGCAGACGGCGCTGCCAAAGGCCCGGGCTACAACGAAGTGCGCGGCGCCAAAGTGATCGCTTACGCCCGCCAAGTGCTCGACCAGGTCGCGCCTTTGGCGCAAGGCTCGCACGCTGACTCGACTGGCTATGCCATCGTCAACGGTCAACTGCAAGTGACCCTGAAGGGTGGCACGACCACGGGCTTGGCCCAACCCGAGCGTTGCGTGGGCTACCAAGGCGAGGCCGCCAGCCCCAGCAGCGTCTTGCTCAAGAACAACGGCAACCACGTTGACATTCGCATTGACCGTCAAACGGCCATCGGTCAATCCGACCCCGCTGGCGTGTCTGACGTGGTGATGGAGGCTGCACTCTCCACCATCCTCGACCTCGAGGACTCAGTCGCCGCTGTGGACGCCGAAGACAAGGTGTTGGCCTACCAAAACTGGTTGGGCATTTTGCAAGGCACCCTGACAGAGAGCGTCGAAAAAGGTGGCAAAACTTTCACCCGTGGGCTCAACCCCGATCGCATTTACAGCAGCCTAGACGGCCAAGCCCTGACGTTGCATGGCCGCTCGCTGATGTTCTTGCGCAATGTGGGTCACCTGATGACCAACCCCGCTATTTTGTGGGGCGAGGGCCAAGAAATCCCTGAGGGCATCATGGACGCCATGGTCACCACCACGATTGCGTTGGTGGACCTGCAAGGCAAAGGTGCCAATGGCATCCGCAACTCTCGCAAGGGCTCGGTCTACATCGTCAAGCCCAAGATGCACGGCCCTGCCGAAGTGGCTTTTGCCAGTGAGCTGTTTGGCCGTGTGGAGCAAGTGCTTGGCTTGGCCAAGGCCACCGTCAAACTGGGCATCATGGACGAAGAGCGCCGCACCAGCTTGAACCTGAAGGCTTGTATTGCGGCAGCCGCCGATCGCGTGGCCTTCATCAACACAGGCTTCTTGGATCGCACGGGTGACGAGATGCACACGGCCATGCAAGGCGGCGCCATGATGCGCAAGGGCGACATGAAGTCCAGCGCATGGATTCAGGCTTATGAGCGCAACAACGTCTTGGTTGGTTTGTCATGTGGCCTGCGTGGTCGCGCCCAAATCGGCAAAGGCATGTGGGCCATGCCCGACTTGATGGCCGCCATGCTCGAGCAAAAAATCGGCCACCCCAAGGCCGGCGCCAACACGGCCTGGGTGCCCAGCCCCACCGCAGCCACTTTGCATGCGCTGCATTACCAACAAGTCAGCGTCGCCGCGATTCAGCAAGACATGGAAAAAATCGACGCAGAAGCCGAGCGCCAAGCTCTGTTGGACGGCTTGTGCACCGTGCCCTTGGTTGCTGAGGCCAACTGGAGCGAAGCCGATAAGCAGCAAGAGTTGGACAACAACATCCAAGGCATCTTGGGCTATGTGGTGCGTTGGATCGACCAAGGTGTGGGCTGCTCTAAGGTGCCCGACATCCACAACGTGGGCCTCATGGAAGACCGCGCCACGCTGCGCATCTCAAGCCAGCACGTGGCCAACTGGATACACCACGGCGTCGTCAGCACCGAGCAGGTCAAATCGACGTTTGAGCGCATGGCCGCTGTGGTCGATGGCCAAAACGCAGGCGACCCTTTGTACCAACCCATGGCAGGTCACTTTGACACGTCAAAGGCCTACCAAGCCGCTTGCGACTTGGTGTTTGAGGGCTTGGCACAACCCAGTGGCTACACCGAGCCACTGTTGCACGCTTGGCGCTTGAAGGTCAAAGCTGCCTGATTGAGAGCCTTCGCGCCAAAATCAAAGCCCCGCAATGCGGGGCTTTTTTGTTGGGCAGTGGTGCCGCGTTCATACAAGGGGCTTGATGCGCACTCGCTCAGGCGAGTGCCGCGCGCAGCCTTGGGTGAAGCCTCAGACCTCCCAGCGCAAGGGGCTGTCTTCGGCTTGGCAGTACTGCAGGGTCTTGAGCATGGGCTGAACGCGTGCGCGCCATGCCACAGCGGGGGCTTTGGGCGGTGGCTCGCCTGCAGCCAAGGCGGCTTGTTGGGCGGCGGCGAGTTCAGCCTCTTCGGCTTCGACCGATGCATGGAGCGCCTCTGCGGCGGCGGGCATATCGGCACACAACAACACGCCAGGCGCTGATGGGTCTTTGCCCCAAATGTCGAGCAAGCGTTTGCCATCTGCTGGCAGCATCACCAAATCGCCAGTGGCTTGAGATTTGAATCGGTAGAGCATGCGGACTTTCTAGATGGACGTGGATGACCATTTTCGCATGGGGTGCCGTTCTGGGGGCAGCCATGGCATGGCCTTGTACCCAGGGCTGGCTCGCAGGCCGCAACCGCGCTCAGGCTTGGCGCCACTGGTGGCGCATGACCGCCATTTCCTCCATGCGCCGCTGCTCTTGCACGCGCTCTCGAGACAGCGCGCGCTCGGCGTCGAGTTCGGTGAGCTTGGTCATTTTGCGCAACTCTTTTTCGGCTTCGGCCATGGCTTTTTGGGCTTGCTGGTGAACAACTTTGGCTTGCACCATTTCTTCTTCTGCGCGCACCGACAGCGTCTGCAACTGCCCAATGAATGCGCGGTAGTTCATGGTGTCGCTGACGCTGTGGTTGTTGCGCTGTGTATCCATGTAGCGCTGGCGGTATTCGCCCAACATGCGCTGGATTGAAGCCCAGTGGTCGTGCCGCTGCTGCACCACCGTCCACGCTTGGGCGACACGGGTGCGTTGCACATCGACTTGGGCTTGGGCTTTTTGGACCAACACGGGCCAACACTGACGAACTTCAGACATATCAGGCCTCACTCATGACACGACGCAGCTCTTGCAGCGTCTGGTTGTAGGACACACCGTTTTCCATGTCTTGCTGCAAAAAGCGGTCCATCGGCGCCTTGATGCGAATGGCCAAATCTAGGTCTGGGTTGGTGCCCGCTTCGTAAGCGCCGACTTGAATCAAGTCGGCGTTTTGTTGGTACAGCGACCACAAGCGGCGCAGGCGATTGGCCATGCGCATGTCGTCGTTGGGCAAGATGGCTTGCATCACCCGCGAGACAGAGCCATTGAGCTCGATGGCGGGGTAATGAGCCGCATCAGCCAAGTCGCGAGACAACATGATCTGACCGTCTAGCGACGCCCGTGCGATGTCGACGATGGGGTCGTTGCGGTCGTCGCCCTCGGCCAGCACGGTGTACATGGCGGTGATAGAGCCGTGGCTGTGGCGTCCAACGCCGGCGCGCTCAATCAAGCTGGGCAACAAGGCGAACACCGAGGGTGGGTAGCCTTTGGCAGTGGGTGGCTCGCCAACCGCCAAGCCGATTTCGCGCTGAGCGTGGGCCACACGGGTGAGGCTGTCCACCAGCATCAACACACTTTTGCCTTGGTCGCGAAAGTACTCTGCAATGACGTGCGTGCGCAAAGCAGCCTTGAGGCGCAACACGGGCGAGACGTTGGCAGGCGCAGCCACAACGACGGCCTTGGCCAAGCCCTCGGGGCCCAGGGTTTCGCTGATGAACTCTTGGACTTCGCGGCCGCGCTCGCCGATGAGTCCGATGACCACCACGTCGGCGTCGGTGAAGCGAGTGAGCATACCCATGAGCACGCTCTTGCCAACGCCAGAGCCGGCGACCAGGCCCATGCGCTGGCCTCGTCCCATGGTGAGTGCGCCGTTGATGGCTTTGACACCCACATCCAATACTTGTTTGATGGGCCCACGCTCAAGCGGGTTCACGGGGCTGCCTTGAATGCTCAGCCGATCGGGGCAGTTCAGTGGTCCCAGCCCATCAAGCGGCGCGCCACGCCCGTCGATGACCCGGCCCAACAAATCAGGGCCAAGACAGACCTCGTCAATGGGTCGCAGCACACGCACGCGAGCGCCGGGACCAATGCCCACGGGTTCGGTGAAGGGCATCAGGTAAAGGGTTTTCTCGGCGAAACCAACCACCTCGGCTTCGACTCGGTGTTGTCCGCTTTCGCTGACCACCTCACAGGCGGCGCCCATGGGTGCCATGACGCCTTTCGCTTCTAAGGTCATGCCCACCGAGCGAATCAGGGTGCCACTGACGTCAGGCGCGGGCGCCTTGAGCGCGCTCAGCCATGACTCGATGGTGCCGTTGTCCCACTTCATGGTGCGGGGTCCTCGGGCGCGTCTGCGCCTTGACGGGTTTCGCCAGCCAAGCCGCTGTCCTCGGACGATGGGGTTGGGTCGGGTGGTGCCGATGCGAGAGGCTCTGAGTCTGGCTCAGGTTCTGGTTGCAACGCTTGTTCGGCGGACTCAGTGGACTCGGGTGCCAACTCTGAAAGGGCTTCAGCAGGTGGACTCAGGGGTTCATCGTCTGTGGTTCGTGCCAATGCTTCAGCCTCGGCGGGCATGGCATCGCCGGATGGTGCGACCTCTGAAGCAGGCAGCTCTAAGTCCACGTTGGCCAACAGCTCTTTGACATCGTGCTCTGGACTGGCCTGCGGTGTTTGAGCGTAGGCGGCCATTGCAGCGTCGCTGATGTCGACCGACTCATCGCCGACCTCATCGTCGAGCCCATCTGCAGCGTGGTCAGCTTCGGCGGCTTCAATCACATCGGCATCGATGGCTGGGTCCAAGTCGTCTGATGGCATGGCCTCTGAAACCGTGGCGGCGTCTGAGGCCACATCCGCAGCGGCGTCTTCGGTGCGTGACAGGTCTTCGACATCAGATACCACATCGTCAGCGCGAGCTGGCATCACAGGTGCGTCGACTTCCAAATCGTTGGACTCGAACGGCTTGTTGGTGCTGGCTTGGCGCTGCGCGGCACCCCCGCCCAACAACTCGGTGGCCATCACTTGCAAGCGGTTTTCCATGAGGTCTTGCACCTGCGCGTCGTCGGTTTGCAAGCGCACACTGCCCTCACTCAACGCGGGGTTGGCCTCGAAGCGCCACTCTGCTGGCCACTGTATTTTCATCTTGTGCAGGCGATCTAAGTCTGCCGGGCACAACTCAACACGCACCCGGCCTTGGGTGTGGTCTAGCGCCTGTGCACATTGCTCAATCAGGCCTGCGACGGCATCGGGCGAGAGCCGCAATTCGGCTCTGACCAATTCTTCTGCAATGTGGATAGACAAGCGCTTGAGCGGCTCATACCACGAGGTGTTGTCGCGCTTGAAAAACTGCCATTGACTTGAGATCGCTTTGATCAAGCTCTCGCGTTGAGCGCGATCACTGGCGACAGATTTCAAGACTTGCGCGCGCCCTTCTGCCAACCCTTCAGCAAACGACCTCTGCTGCGCGGCCTCTAACTCGGCCTCGGTGATGGCAGCCAGCTCTGGCTTCTTCCTTTTGGTGTCTGCCGCGCTAGAAGGCGCGCCTTGTGATGTGGCCGCCTCTGCGCCCTGGTTGTCTCGCGCGCCTTCGTCCAAAGCATCTGGCGCGCCTGACGGCGTGTCGGTCTGCGTGGCGGCTCCCGCTTCAGTCTGCGCACCTGATGGTGGCAGCGCGGGTCTGGCCTGCGACCCCGGTTCATTCACATCAGGAACTTCCCAGCCTTTGAATTGAGGCACATCGCGCGGTGCGGGTGCCGTGAACCATGGCGAGAACGCCGCAGGCGCACTCGGCACGGATCCGTACTGAGGCGTGGGTGCCCATGTCGCATTAGACATAGTCGTCGCCTCGACCCACCAGCACCAACTCGCCAGCGTCTGATAGCTTGCGTGCGATGCGCATGATGTTCTTCTGGGCGTCTTCCACATCGGCGATGCGCAGTGGGCCTTTGCCTTCCATCTCGTCGATGAACATGGCGCGAGCACGCGAGGACATGTTGTCGAAGAACTTGTCTTTGACGAACTCCGGCGCACCCTTCATGGCCGTCATCAACATATCGGGGTCTACATTGCGCATGAGCGTCTGTATGCCCTTGTTGTTCACGCCCGTGAGGTTTTCGAAGGTGAACATGTTGTCTTGGATCGCCTGCGCGACGTCGGCATCGAGGGACTTGAGCCCGTTCATGATCGACGTTTCCAGATCGACTTTGACGTAGTTCATGATCTTGGCGGCCGTCTTGACGCCACCGAAGCTGGACGATTTGGACGACGAGTTGTTCGAGAACTGCTGCTTCATGATGGTCTCGAGCTCATCCATGGCAGAGGGCTGAACGGTTTCAAGCGCCGCGATGCGCTGCAGCACCTCAGGTCGAATATCTGGCGGCAAGAAGTTCAGCACATCGGCACCGACGTCGTACTCGAGCACCGACAAGATGATGGCAATCACTTGCGGGTGTTCGCCGCGGATCATCTCGGCAATCGAGCGCGCGTCCATCCACTGCAAGATTTCCAATCCCTTGCTGCCCTGACCAGGCATGATGTGCGAGAGCACCGACGCCGCTTTGTCGTCGCCCAAAGCGCGCTTGAATACCTTTTCAACGTAGTCCCCGGTGCCCAAGCCCAGGCTGGTTTGTTTCTTCAGCGTGGTGACAAACTCGTCGAGCACGAAGTTGACCGCATCTTGCGAGAGGTCAGCGACCTTAACCATCGCACCACCCAGTGCCTGCACTTCGCGCGGGTTGAGAAACTTCACGATGTCAGCGGCTTGTTGCTCACCCAAGAGCAGCATCAAAACAGCCGCACGCTGGGTGCTGTCCAGTGACTCCAGCTCTTCGCGCAAAGCCTCGGTCATCGGCACCTCAGCCAATGCAGCTGCGTCTTTGGCACCTTCGCCATTGGCGTCTTTGGTTTTTTTGTCTTTGGTCTCTGCCATGATCTGTTCTCCTCGCCGTTACACGGCGCGAATCATTCCTTTGAGCACGTTGGCCACACGGGCGGTGTCTTCGGCCACCAGCATCCGCACCAGCGCCACTTTGTCGTCGTAGGTGTTGGCGGTGTCGAGCATGTCCATGGAGATGCTTGACTTCTTGGGCTTGAGCTTGGCTTTGATTTCCTCTAATGACTCGCCGTCGCCCAGTTGGATCATGCGCAAGTCGTCTTCGGACAATTCACCAGCGGCGGCCAAATCTGCCATGTCAGGCTCTGGTGGTGCAATCAAGTGCTTGACCACAGGGCGCACGACCGTCAGGACAAACAAAATAAACACCAGTGCAATCAGTCCCGTCTTGGCATTGGTCATGATGTTGTGGTTCTCGTACCAAGGCAGCTTGGGCAACGCTGGCAACGGCTCAAAGCGCGTGGGCACCACACTCACCAAGTCACCTCGGCGCTCGTCGTAGCCGACCACCATGCGCACCAGGTTCTCCATGTTTTTGATTTCTTCGGCCGTGAATGGCACGGTCTTGGGCGCAGCGGCGTCCACTTGCTCACCGTCAGCGGGCAGCGGTGCGAGGCGCTCGTTGACCACCACGGCTACCGTCAGGCGGTCGACTTTGCCCAGGGCTTGCTTGGTGTGTTGCACGGTGCGGTCCAACTCATAGTTGCGGGTCGAGCGCTTGCTCAAGGTGCCATTGGTCAGACTCTCGGTGTCTGTCGTGGCCGCCGTGTCACCCGTCGCGGTCGCATCTGGCGGTGGCCGGTTAGAGAGCGCACCTGGCACGCCCTCGGCCACGGGTAGGGCCGTGCGGTCTTCGGCCAACACCTCAGAGCGCGTCTTGGGACCGCGGTCGGTGTTGTCGTAGTTTTCTAAGGTGCTCTCTACCTGTGTGAAGTTGAGGTCTAGGTTGATTTGGCTGCGCACGTTCATGGTCCCCACGACGGGCGCGAGGATTTCTTCGATGCGGTTGCGATAGGTTTGCTCTAGTTTTTCTTTGTGCTCGGTTTGGGCAGCAGTCATGCCCAAGCCTGTGTCTTTGGCCGAGGCAGTCAGCAAATTACCTGTGGTATCGACCACGGTGACGTCTTCGGGTGACATGAAGGGCACGCTGCTGCTGACCAAGTGGACGATCGCCTGCACCTGCTCTTTGGCGATCACCCGCCCGGTGTACGGGCTGACCACCACCGAAGCCTTGGGTGGCATGCGGTCGCGCACAAACACGCTTTGTCTGGGCTGAGCCAAGTGCACCCTTGCCGCGGTGATGGAGCCAATTTGACCAATCGTGTAGGACAGCTCTTGCTCCAAGGCCGAGTTGACTTTGACTTGCTCCATGAACTGGCTGGTGGTCATGGCGTTTTGATCATTGAGCGAGTCCATGCCGCCGGTGACAGTCGAGCGAGGTAGCCCTTGCGAGGCCAATACCAAGCGAGCGCGGTGGTAATTTTCGCTGGGCACGGTGAGCTCGCCCGAGGCTGGGTCGATGCGCGGCTCTAACTGCCCGACATCTAAGGCTTCAAATGCCGTTTGCTTATCGGCTTCAGACATGTTGGGCACCAGCACGCGGAACACGGTGGCGTTCACCGCGGCGTACACCCAAACGAAGACCAACAGCGTCAAGCCCGCGGCTACCAATGGCAGCACCTTGCGAACCTTAGGGTCTTGCAAAGAAGATTTGATGAAGGTCTTGAACTCAAGCCACATGTCTGTGCGGGGTGCATCGTTGTTGGCTTGCGAGGGGTCGCCGGCTGGCGTGGTGGTCGCCAGCTGCGTGGATGCAGCACTGGGCGCCGAGCCCTGGACGCTGGGCAAGTTGCCTGCGCCTGAGGGCATCATCATGCCGGCTGAGGTGGAGTTCATGGTAGCGGTGGCCATAGATCAGTTCTTTCTTCTGTCGCCTTAGACCGGCATGTTCATGATTTCTTCATAGGCTTTGAGCACCTTGTTGCGCACTTGCAAAGTGGCTTCAAAGGCGATCGATGACTTTTGCATCCCCAAGACCACGTTGGCCAAGGGAATTTCTTCACCCCGCTCATAGCGCTGCTGCAAGTCACGCGACTGCATTTGCAGCTCGTTGACGTTGCTAACAGCATCTTTGACCGCGTCGGTGAAAGATGGCTTGTTGATTTGTTGGGCAGCCAACTCGGCAGGCGGCGCACTGGCTTGTGCTTGCTGCGCCCGCAGGGTTTGCAGCATGGAGGCGATGTTGGCACCAGATGTGACAGGGTTAACCATGTTGAATCTCCAATCAGACACCGACTTGCATCATGGAACGCAGTCCCAATTGAGCAATCTTGTAGCGCAAGGTGCGCGGGCTGATGCCTAGCTTTTTGGCTGCATCGTTGCGCGTTGGTGTGCTTTGTATCGCGGCCAAGATGACTTGCTGCTCGCTTTGGCGCACCGCAGATTGCAAGCCACTGGGGGCTGCTTTGGATTCACCCATCAGCGCAGAAGTGCTCACCCCATTGGCGGTGTACGGGTCTGACATGACCCCTTCGCCTAGGCGCTCAGGTGTCGCTGTAGGGGTCCAAGCGTCTAGGTGAGCGGTGTCATCAAACAGGCAATGCTCGGCGGCAACCTGTCCATCGGCACACATCACGACGGCTCGCTGGATCACGTTTTCCAGTTCGCGCACATTGCCAGGCCATGCATAGGCGACCAAGGCTTGTTGGGCGCTGGGGGTCAGCTGGTATGCCACACCACGGGGCGCGTGTTCAATCAAAAACTGGTTGGCCAACGGCAAGATGTCGCGCGGGCGCTGAGCCAATGAGAGCAAGGACAAGCGGAAGGTTGAAATCCGGTAATACAAGTCTTCTCTGAACTCATGGCGCTGCATCGCAGCCTTGAGGTCTTTGTTGGTGGCCGCAATCACCCGCACGTCCAACGCAATCGGGGTATGGCCGCCTAAGCGCACCAGCTCGCGCTCTTGCAGCACACGCAGCAGTTTGGTCTGAAGGCCCATGGGCATATCGCCGATTTCGTCCAAGAACAGCGTGCCGCCTTGGGCCATTTCAAACAAGCCCCTGGTCTCTTTGTGGGCGCCGGTGTAGGCGCCTTTTTCATGACCGAACAACATATCTTCGATCAGGTTCTCTGGGAGTGCGGCGCAGTTGATGGCCACAAATGGTCCGGTCGCTCGGGGGGACGCGTCGTGCAACACACGCGCCAATACTTCTTTACCCGCGCCCGTGGGGCCAACCAACAGCGCGGTGACTTCGGCGGCACCGACCCGGCGCGCCAACTCAAGCAACTTTTGACTGGCTGGGTCGACGAACACCACGTGGCGCTGAGGCGAACTGGCCTGTGGTGCCTCGCTGGGCTCGGCCCGCAAGGCTTGCTGCCATGTGGCTTCGCTCCAATCGTCGGTGGCGACGACCGCCTGAGCACCCTGATTCATGGCGGCCATGGATAAAGCCATGTCTTGAGGGTCTATGCGGCAAATGATGCGCAACGATTGCCCTTGTTCACTCAGCAGTCGGCGCAAATGCAACAGGGGTTGAACGTCGTGCGCCAAGCGCAACACGACCGCTTGCGCCCCATGCCACAAGGCCGCAGCCGAAGACACTTGGTCGTAGGCCTGAACGTCCCAGCCCATATGGAGCAATTGAGAGTGCATGTCCAACGGCAAGCTGGCGTGGGCGTCAAGCCAGACCAGTTGGTGGTGAGTCGGTTGTAGGTGATGCATATCGGCAAGCTTTCGTCAATTTCTTGCCACCCACTTAGCAAACCGCGTGCCGTATTTATTTATGACTCATTCAAAGCCTAATTTTCAGAAAAAACACCTTGTTTTTAAACTTTAAGTATTCCGTGTCGATGCCACGACAGATCAATCGGTGGGGCAGTCTTGGTAGTCGGTGGACTGGCAACGTTTTGCCGCCTCCGCCGCCAGTGCAATCTGATCGCGCTCGAGGGTGAACGATGCGTAGTCTCTGACCAACGATGCATCTTGGTTGCCTCGCTGGGCCGCGATGTCACTCCACACATAGGCCTTGAAAGGGTCAGGTCGCTGTATGGCCAGGTAAGTCTGTGCCGCCATGAGTTGCGCGCTCAAGTAGCCTTGCTGAGCCGAGCGCAGCAACCACATCAAACCTTCGGTCTCAGAGCGCGGTGCGCCAACCCCCTTGACGTAGGCCATGCCCAGCATGTACTCGGCCTCGGGCAAGCGCTGCTTGGCTGCGCGCCTGAACCAGTCCACTGCCTCGACCGAGTTGGCCTTGACTCCGTAGCCATAGTAATAAAGCGTGCCCAGGTTGTATTGGGCCTCTGCCAGCCCTTGGGCGGCCGCCAAGCGGTACCAACGAATGGCTTCGACATAACTTTGCGGCACACCAAATCCGCGCTCGTGCATGTAGCCCACGTTGGTCTGGGCCTGTGCGTTGCCGCCGTTGGCCAAAGGCAACCACGCCCGCAAAGCCGTGGCGTAGTGGCCGCGCTCTAAAGCCGCGACCCCGATCTGGATGGGGTCTTGGGTCTGCGGCCACGCCGACCCAACGCCCATGAGGCAAGCGCAAGCGAGGCAGCAGCGAAAGAATGAAGCAACAGATTTCATGGCAGGGGCTCTTATAGGTATCAGTCAGGCTCGGTAGTGAACCCTAACGGGTGCGCTGTCTTTGGCTTTTGGGGCATAGGCCAAGCACCGCCTGCCATCGGCTTGTTGAACTTCCCAACACGGCAACAGCTTGGACTTGAACCCCATCACACGACAAAGGTAGGGCGCATGGGGATCGTAGCTGATGCCAAAGTGCTGGCAGCCGTGGCAGGTCGGCGCGCGCAAGTCATCAGTGGGAGAGGTCATCGTTGGGTGCGGCGCGCGGCGACTTCGCGAATGGCCAAGCGCCAAGGCTCTTCTTTGGCTTGTTGGGCGGCTTGTTTTCGCTCGCGCCTGTACTCCCAAACTTTCCAAATCACGACGGCAACAAAGACCCCAATGGCGATGTCACCCACCAGCCGAGAGTACTCGATGCCCGCGGGCAATTGCAGATCGGGCACCAGCAGTTTGCTAACCACAATGGCGCCCAAGACCATGGCGAAATAGCGAATGCGCTTGCAAACTTTGCAAGGCTTTTTGGCTTTGTTGGATCGGTGTTGATGCATGGCATACCCCGTGGGTGGATTCTTTGACACCCCCGAAATCTAGCAAATACTGAGCCAACCTGCCAGCCACACCACAGTTGGCACATGAATTGCTCTAGGTGGGCACATCTTCAACCCGGTCGGGAAATTGACACCCGACCCAGGAGCCAGTGCCATGTCCGACCCCATCCTCCAACTGCCGGCCCATTTGCAATACGCCTTGCAGCGCATGAACAATGCCTTGCTAGAGCGCGACGACGTGGCGCTAGAAGCAGCCTTCGAAGGCGTCAACATCGAAGACCTGCTGAGCGACGAGACGCTAGAGCGCGTGCGCGCCAGGCGCAAGCCTGCGTTGACGATTTTTCTGGCCTCACTGGCGGTCAGCAACGACATCAACATCAAACAAGCCACGCAGTGGCGCGACGCCTTTCAGTCCATCAGCAGCGGCAAGCTCGCAGGCATGGTTGAGGCCTTGCCCAAAAACAATGTGATGCGCTTGGCCACACAGTCACTGGCCAGCAACCAAACCTTGCAAAGCGCCCACCTCGGCCGCGCCATCGGCGGCGACACCCAGTGGGTCAACAGTTTTGAGTTGCTCATCGATCACAAGGCGTGGGACAGCGCCCTGAACTTGATGGTTCACTTGTCGCAACGCGACACCACCGCCTTGCGTTGGCTCAACATGGCCAAGGTGTTGATGAAGCGCCAGCGACTCTTCATGGACGAAAGCGGACACCCACAGCCTGACGTCAACTACCTGCTGCTGGCCCATTTGTACGGCTGCGTTGCGCAGGCCGTGCTGGGTTGTGGCGTGCAAGACGGTGCCTTTGAGTTGCAAATGCAGCAGGCCAAATGCCTTGAGGTGGGACAGCGCTATGACCAGGCCATTGCCTTGCTCAAGCAACTGGCCAGCCGCAACCCAGCAGTTGCCATCGACTTTGCCATTGCGCGCTGCGAGTGCAAACGGGGAGATTTGCGCGCCTCCATACGCGTCCTCGACGAGGCCATTCCCAAGTACGCCAAGGTCAACGCACCCCAATTGAGCGAAGACATCGAAGAACAAACAGAGCACAAAACCAAGAGCTTCAACGTCAACAACGCCAGCGCCGCGCTGGCAGATCTGGCCAAGGTGCTCAATGGGGTGAACCAGCCCTTCTTCTTGATCTCAGGCACTTTGCTCGGCTATGCCCGCGAAGGCAAACTGATGGACCATGACAAAGACGTTGACGTGGGTATTTTTGGCTGGGAGCAGCAATTTGATATTTGCATGGCGCTGCAAAAGAGTGGCTCCTTCACGCTGGCAGCGCACTTCCTCAAAGGCACTGACTCGTACTACATCCCAGTGATGCACAACCTCACGGGTATGTGGATCGACCTGTTTTTGTACCACGAGCTAGAGGGTCAATGGGTGACAGGCGTGGACTTCTTTTTTGGCTACCGACAGACATTTGCCTTCACGCCTTTTGAGCTCAAGCCGATCAACTTCTTGGGCGTCGATATGTTTGTGCCCGCCGACGTTGAACGCAACATGGAAGAGAACTTTGGCGCCGGCTGGAAGCAGTCTGACCCCAGCTACATCTCACACCTCGAATCTCCATCGACCACCAACAAGGGCGGACTGGAGCACATGCTCACTGCGCGCTTGAACGTTTTTGCCGCCTTGCAAAAACGCAACGCCGCCAAACTGAGAAAAATCGCCACAGTGATGCAAGCCTATGCCGACCGCGACGCTGCCATGAACGCCGACCAAATCGACTGGCTGACTGAAACTGCCGCATACTTCGAACGCTCCAACTCAATGGCGTCAGTCGCCGTCATGGAGTTCGAGCATGTCTGACTCCACCGGCGTCATCTTGCTGGCGGGCGGCTCTGGTAGCCGCATGGACAAAGAACAAGCCAAACAGTTCATCCGCATCGCAGGCAAGCCGGTGCTGGTCCACAGTTTTGATGCCTTGCGTGCGCACTTGCCCAACGCCCACATTGTGGTGGTTGCGCCATTGGACGCCATGGCCAGCGTGCGCGAAATGCTGCAAGCCGACCCCAACTGCACCGTGGTCGCCGGGGGATCGAGTCGCCAGGCTTCCACGTTGCAAGGGCTGCTGGCGCTGCAAGCCCACGCCCCACACAACGTGTGGATCCATGACGCAGCGCGGCCATTTGTGGACGGTCAAATCATCCACGAGGTGCAACAAGCACTCGAGAAAGACGAGGCCGTCGACGTTGCCATACCCACCGCTGACACCATCATCGTGGAGCGCGATGGCTACATTCAAAACATCCCCAAACGCGCGCACATCTTGCGCGGTCAAACCCCGCAGGCATTTCGCTTTGGCGCACTGCTGCGCAGTTACCAAGACATTGGGCCAGAGCGCTTGGATCAGTTCACAGATGACTGCGGCATTTATCTAGAAACCCACCCCTTTGGGCGGGTGCGCATCGTGCGCGGTCACGAAGAGAATCTCAAGATCACCAACCCGATTGATTTGGTGCTGGCGGATGAGCTATTTCGCATACGCGCAACCCAGGCGGCGCCGAACCAAAATGGCATCGAGCTGCGCGGCAAGCGCGCCCTGATTTTTGGTGGCACTGCTGGCATTGGCAAGGCGTTTGCACAGGTGATACTTGATGCCGGCGGCCACGTTCACGCCGTGTCGCGCAGCACAGGTTGCGACATTTCTAGCTATGCCGACGTCGAGCGAGCCGTCGCCCAAGCCGTGCAAACCATGGGCGGCATTGACTTGGTGGTCAACTCAGCTGGGGTCCTCGACATCGGCGCGCTGGCCACGCAATCCCTAGACACGGTGGCGCGCCACATTGAAATCAACCTGACCGGCGCGATGTGGGTGGCGAAAGCCAGCTACGACGCCCTCAAGTTGAGCCAAGGCATGTTGATTCAGTTCGCCTCGTCGTCTTACACCAGGGGGCGCGCGGACTACGTGGTGTATTCGGCCACCAAGGCGGCCATCGTCAACATGACCCAGGGCCTGAGTGAGGAGTGGGCCAACGATGGTGTGCGCGTCAATTGCGTGGTGCCTGGGCGCACCGACACGGCGATGCGCCGGGTCAACTTTGCCAATGAGTGCCAAGCCAGCCTGAGCAATCCCTACGAGGTCGCACTGGCATGTGCCAAGGCCGCGAGCTCGAATATTTCAGGCCAGATTCTTCGGGTCTGAAGCCAAGCCAAAGCTGACCAACAGTGCGAGCGCTGCGCGCGCTCACGCCGAGTTGACGCCAAGACCCAAGCGCTTGTTCCAAGATCGCCCAGCGTGTGAGCTTAGGCCACAGGCGCAAAGCCAGCCCTGATAACGCCTCCGCGCAAAGCGCTATCTCATCAGGGCTGCTGGCACCGCGCGGCGCTCAAGACATCACCGTCTTCATCAGTGCTTCGTAGCTTTGCAAGTACCGGATCTTGCCCGTTTGGGTGTAGGCCAGCTTGAGCGCGTTGCCTTGAACGGCCTCCGAGAAGTAGCCGTTCAGCGGCGTCGCAGAAGCGTGCAGTGCAAAGATGTCATAAGCGCTGCTGCGGTAACGGCCGGTGGCCAACAAGAGGTCTACCAAGCGCTCTTGTACAAATATTTTCATGGGCAGCTCGCCGTCTCGGTGCTTGACAGGCTTGTTGACCAGCGCGCCCTCGTCGTCGCGCAACGACTCGGCATGGTGAAAGTAGAGCTCACCCAACTCAAGCCACTCGCTCCAAAAAGCTTTGGTCGCCAAAAAATAGTTGCAAAACACGGTGTTTTCGCTGTGCATGACGACTTGGTTGAGGTCTAAGCCGAGCCGCGCTTGGTCTGCCAACGTTTGCATGTTCTCCATCAGACCGCGGTGGAAAAAATCGCCCTGATGAAACGGACTTTTGAACAGCGCGTTGAAGTCCCAATAGGGGCTAAATGCCACGACATCACAGTCCTGCGCGTAGGCCTTGACGTAGTCGTGCAAGTCCTCGACAGGGATGCCTGCTTTTTGTGAAAAGCGCGGCGAGAAGAAACCATACAAGACGCCGTCTTCTAATGTGTTTTCAAGCAAGTAGTTGCGAATGGGCCAGTACTCGCGCCAATCGGGGCGTTCGTTGGCGCGGTTGTCCAAGGGGATAAAGCCCTCTGGCACCTGCGCCATGGTCTCGTCGTCATAGGCGAGGTGATGGATTTCGATGCGTGGACTGCGCACCCCCACTTTTGAAAACTCAGCCGGTGTGGCCAACAGTTGTGCCAACGCAGGCGATACCGAGCGCACGTTGAGCTGCGCCAGCGCATGGTCCATGTCGATGGTGGTGCGGCTCTTTTTGTAGCGATAGGGCCGGCCTGCTTTGGCACGCAAGGCGAGTTTGACCACGCGCTCTTCATAGGCTTGCTGCGTGGTCACCGCGTTGTCTGCAGCGTCAATGTTCGTCAGCACAGACAAGCCCATGCGCGAGACCATGGTTTCGCCATAGCGGGTGACCATGGGTACGCCGGCTTTCACCACGTCGATGGTGGTAGAGCCGCAGTTGTACGGATAGGTGTCCAAGTAGACGTCCAGCAATTTGAGATTGGCGCCGAACTCTGCATGCGTGGTGCGCGGCACAAACCGGATGCGCGCCATGTCTGCCCCAGCCGATTCAGCATGCTCATTGAGCGCGCGCGTGGTCATCGGGTTGTCGTCCAGCAGCATCAGGTAAGCATTGGGGATGCGTTTGAGCAAACGCAGCCAAGAGCTCAGCAGCTCTGGCGTGATCTTGTAGACGTTGCCAAAGCCCCCCATCACAAAGGCGTCTTCGGGCAAATCAAAGGTCGCACGCTGCGCAGGCTCAGCCGTGCGGTCATCTGAGGTCCAAGGCATGAAGCTGCCTTTGACATAGATGGGCCGCTCGGTGAAGTGCTTGGCCAAAGCGGGGGGCAAGACCTGCTCATCCGCGATCACAAAGTCCAACCAAGGCATGCCAGTGGGACCAATGAAGCCCAGGTATGTGCCTTGGTGGGGCGCGGGGCGCAAAGAGAAAATGCCGGGCCGCGCACCAGCGCTCAGGCCATGCATATCAATGAGGACGTCAATCTCGTCTTCCAATACCGCTTGTGCAGCCTCGCGGTCGCTCATGTCGTGGATGGATCGCACGTGGTCAAAAGAGCTCAGCAAGTGCTGGCGGATGGCACTGGACTCGTGCTTGCTGAAGTCGTAGGCATAAATTTCGTAACGCGATCGGTCGTGTGAGTCGATGATTGACGACATCAAGAAACCGACTGCATGCTCGCGCAAGTCGCCCGACACATAGCCCACACGCACTTTGTGGTGCGCGTACGTCCGCCCCTTGCACAGGTGCTCTTGTTGGGTGCCGTACGTGCGTGCAACAAAAGCTTGCGCTGAGGCCAAACTCTGCTCTGGGCGCTCTGTCAATGCCAGCATGGCCAGCGGTGAGGTGGCCTGCCACAGGTCACCCTCACTCAACTCACCCATGGGCTGGTGCACCGGCCATTGGCATCCTTTTTGGCGGATGTGTACCCAGTGTTGAATCACGCCGGGCTGCTTGGGGTCAAGCTGCAGGCTTTGACGCAACGCCGCCTCTGCTTGCTCGTACTCACGGCGTGCCTCGCGCAAGCGCCCAATGTGGTTGAACGCGGCCGTTTGCATGTCCATCGGCACCGCATCCCCTGTGGTTGCCCGCACGATCAGCCGCGACCAGGTGTCTATGGCTTGCTCGGGGTCACCTAGGCGCTCATGACACAAGCCCGCGTTGATGTAGCCCTGCCCAAACGCTGGCGCCACACGCACGCATTGCTCGTAGGTGGCCAGCGCCTGGGCGGTCTGCCCCTGGGCCGCTTGCAGGACACCCATGTTGAAGTAGGCGATGTGCCGATTGGGCTTGCTCTCGTCTTGCAGCCAATGGAAATAAAGCGCCGTGGCGGCCGCCTTCCCAGCTTGGCCTTCAATCAAGTGCGCTTGTTGCATCAGCTCGGCGAGGCTCCAGCGACGAATCACTGCGCCGACGTCTTCTGAGTCTGCTTCTGTCGGGGGGCTTTCGGTCATGGTGGCTCCATCTAAGGTTGACGCAAGGCACTGTTGGCCCACCCTCAGTCAAAGCACGCCGCAAGTGCCGCGGCGGCAAACATTTGCCGCCATCACATGCTTCGCGTTGGCAAAGACTTGCCTCTGCTCGGGTTGGCCCCCCTTCAGACACGCGGCCTCAAGGGTGTTGCCACCTCCTTTCGCAAAGAACATGCCAAAAAAAAGCGCCTCCCTCAGGAGGCGCTTGGGTCAGGCCGACGGGCCTGGGAACAGTCCTGGCCTTAGGTCAGGGTCAAAGCATTGAGCTGTTCGAATGACATCTCGTCGATTTGCGCTTGGGAGAGCACACCGATTTGATCCAAACTCAGGGCCGCCAACTGCTCGGTGGACAAGGCCACCACCGCGTCGGTGGACATGGCGCGAATCAAGTTGTCGCCCAAGGCCGCGATTTGATCGGTCGTGATGGCTTCCACTTGCTCCGTCGTCAAGTTGGCAAAGGCGGATGTGTTGAGCGAATTGAAGTCATCCGTCGTGATCGCCGCGATTTGTGCGGTGGTCATCACCGAGACTTGATCTGCACCCAGCCTCGAGAACTGCGTATTCGTCAATGCGCCCAACTGATCGGTGGTGATGGCCTGGACCTGGTCCGAGGTCATCGCGCCGAGGTTGCCAACTTTCAAGCTCGCCACTTGCGCCGTCGTCAACGCCGAGATCTGATCCGACGTCAATGCGACGAACTGGTCAGAACTAAGCGCGTCGAGTTGGTTGTTGCTCAACCCAGCCACATCCTCGGTCTCGAGTGAGGCGATTTGATCTGCGCTGAGGGCGCGGATCTGGATCACACTCAAAGCAGTCATTTGATCGCTGGTGAGGGTTTGCAGCTCAGACGTGGTGAGTGCGGCCACTTGTTCGGTGGTCAACTCGTCGATATCTGCCGTCTCGATGGCTGTCAACTGAGCCGTGCTCAAGGCCGCGATTTGGGCCGTGGTCATGGCGCCGACCTGGCGGCCCGTGAGCGCAACGACTTGGTCGGTGCTCAGCTCGGCAAGCTGTGCCGAGGTCAGAGCCGCGATCTTGTCATCGCTCAAGCTGGCCAATTGTGCCGTGGTCAAAGCCGCCACCTGGTCGGTGCTCAACTTCACCAGCTGGTCGGTGCTCAAGGCGTCAAGCTGGTCATTGCTCATCTCGACCAAATCGGCAGTCTCGATGGCCTGAACCTGCGCCGTGGTCAGTTGACCAATTTGCGTCGTGGTCAAAGCTTTGACTTGGTCGCTGCTCAATGCGGCGATTTGGCCCGTGACGAGATTGCTCAATTGGTCGCTGCTCAAGGCGCTAACCACATTGGCTTCAATGGCCTCCAACTGCTCAGTACTGAACGCATTGAGCTGGGCTGTCGTGAACTGCAAGATTTGCTTGGACGTCAAAGCCGCCATCTGATCTGTATCCAACGCTGCCAACAGCTCGGTCGTCAAGTTGGACACTTGGTCAGAGTTCAGCGCCGCAACTTGCGTCGTTGACAACGCAGCGAATTGTTCGGTGGTCAGGGCATTGATTTTGTCTGAGCTCAACGAACTGATCTCTTTGTTGCTCAAGGCGGTGATCGTGTCGGTGGTCAACGCCGCCAGTTGCTCAGTGGTCAAGGCCAAAATCTGGTCGCTCGTAAGCGCCTCGACTTGGGCTGAGGTCAAATTCGCGAATTGGGCTGTGGTCAACGATGTGATCTGATCCGAGCTCAAGAAGGTGACTTCTCGTGTCGCAATCGCTTGCAACTGGTCAGACGTCAAACCATTGAGTTGATCGGTGGTCATGGCTTGCACCTGGCGGTAGTCCAATGCAGCCACTTGATCGGTGCTGAGCAAAGCCAACTGGTCCGATGAAATGGTGCTGACTTGGTCGGTGGTGAGCTCAGAGATCGCCTTTGTGGTGATGGCTTGCAGTTGATCGCTGCCCAAAGCCTCCAGTTGATCTGCGCTCAAGCCCTTGATTTGCTTGCTCGTCAAGGCCGCCAACTGATCGGTGGTGAGCACCTCAAATTGATCGGTTGTAAAGCCGGCCAACTGAGCCTGTGAGAGGTTGCTGAAGTTGGCGGTCGAGATCGCTGGCACTTGCTCTGTCGTCAGGTCAGCCAATTGATCGGCCGTGAAGCGGCGCAGCTGGGTCCATGACAAACCGGCGATGTCTTCAGACTCAAGGGTTTGCAGTTGTTCTGCAGAGAAAGCCTCGAAGTCACGTTCTGAGATGGCGGTGACCTGGTCGGAGGTCAATGCCAAGATTTGCGCGGTCCCAAGCTCAGAGAGCTGGTCCGTCGTGAGCCACTTGACGCCGGCGGCACCCAGTGCACCCAGCTGGTCGCTGGTCAAGCCGTTGAGTTGCTCAGAAGTAAAGGCCTGAACCTGCCCCTTGGTCATGGCAGCGACTTGGTCGGTTGACAGTGCATTGAACTGATCGGTGGTCATCTCCAAGATCATGTCAGCTGTCAAACCGCGCACCTGGGCCGTGCTGAGGGCGGCGATCTGGTCGGTGGTGAAGGCCGAGATCTGGTCTGATGTGATGGCACGCGAGATTTCACGTGCACTCAGGACCGCCAGGTCTTCGGTCTCCATGGCTTCTATTTGCTCTGCCGTCAAGGCGGACAGCTGGGCGTAGGTCATGGCATTGACCTGAGCCGTGCTGAGCGCCTCAATCTGTGCGGTGTCGAGCAACGCGAGCGTGTCCGAGTCAATGCGACGGAAGTCGGCCGCTTCGATGGCCTGCAGCTGATCGGTGTCCATCAAATTGAGCTGGGTATCGCTCAATGCGCGAATTTGCGTGTAGCTCAGTTCACTGACTTGGTCAGTGGTCAGCGACAACAATTGGTCAGAGCTCATGCCGCTGATCTGGTCCGAGCTGATCGCGCGCACCAAACCTGCGCTCAGGTTTTGCACCTGGTCACTGGTCAACGCATTGATTTGGTCATCGGTGAACTGCTTGAATTGACGGCTAGACAGGGCGTTAATCTGGTCGGTGGTCAACAAGACCAACTGGTCGGTTTCCAGGTTGCTCAGCTGGTCATTCGTCATCTTGCGAATGTCCGCAGTATCCAGTGCCTGCAATTGGTCGCTGCTCATGACGTTGAGCTGGTCTGAGCTGATGTAGCGGATCTGGCGGTTGCTCAAGGCCTGAATCTGGTCGGTGCTCAGGGCGCGCACTTGATCAGACTCGAGCGCGTTGATCGTGCTACCAGACAAGCGAGCGATGTTGGTGGTGCTCAACGCCTGCAGCTGTTCGCTGCTCATTTCAACGATTTGGTCAGCGCTGAAGTAGTTGATCTGGCGACTGGTGATGGCCCCAACTTGGTCGGTGGTCATGGCGGCCACTTGGTCAGCGTTCAGTCCCGTGATCTGCGTGCGCGTCAGCTGGCTGATTTGTTCGGTGGTGAGGGCCGCAATCTGGTCGGTGCTCATCGAGTCGATTTGCGCCGCAGTGAAGCGCTTCATTTGGCTGGCACTCAGCGCGACCAAGTCTTCGGTTTCCATGCCCTCGAGCTGGTCAATGGTCAAGTCATCGATGACACGCGCATCCAAGGCCTGGACTTGATCTGTGGTGAGCAAAGCGAATTGATCGGACTCCATACCCGTCAACTGAGCCGCAGAAAGCTGGCGGATATCGGCCGTTTCCCACGCCTGCAGCTGCGTGCTGGTCAAGTAGTTGATCTGGTCACTGCTCAGCGCCCGCACCTGGCGGCGGTCTAACTGGTTGAGTTGATCGCTGGTCAACGCCTGCATTTGCGCTGAGTCGAGACCAGCGATTTGGTTGGCTTTGAGGTAAGAAACACCCGCGGTGCCCATAGCCTGCACTTGCTCACTGCTCAACACGGCCAATTGATCGGTGGTCAGGGCTTGGACTTGGCGCTTGGTCAAATTGGCCACTTGGTCAGTGGTCAAGGCCGCCACTTGGTCTTCGCTCAGTGCCCCCACCTGCTTGTAATGCAGTTGTCCGATTTGGTCGGTGGTCAAGACTGCCAGCTGCTCGGTCAAGAGGTACTGCATTTGCGCAGTGCTCAGGCGGCGCAGTTGGCGCTCTGAGAACACCGCAAGGTCTTCGGTCTCCAGGGACTCAATCTGGTCTTGTGTCATGCCATCAATCGCGCGGTAATTCAACGCACCGACTTGGTCGGTCGTTAAATCTGCAATTTGGCTGGTGCCCAGGTCAGCAATCTGGCTGGCGCTCAAAGCGCTGATCACATCAGTGCCAATGGCTTGCCACTGGTCACTGCTCATCGCGTTGAGCTGGGTCGACCCCAACTGTTTGAATTGCCTCGATGACAACGCCGCAATGTGATCGGTGGACAGCAGCTCCACCACCTCAGCCGTCAATCCCGCCAATTGACTGCCCGATAACAAGGCAATGTCAGAAGTCTCAAGGGCGTCAATCTGATCCGAGCCCAAGCGGTTGAGCTGGGTCGAGGTCATGTACTTGATCTGGGTATCGGTCAACGCACGAATCTGCGTTGACGTCATGGCCTGAAACTGATCTGAGCTCAAGCCTTCGAGCTGATCACGACTCAGGATTTGGATGGTATCCGTATCCATCGAGGCGATGACTTCGGTTGAGAACGCATTGAGCTGATCGACAGATAGCCGCTTGATGTCTTCGGTTTCGAGCGCTGCAAAATGCGCTGTGGTGAACTCAGCCAGTTGATCGGTCGTCAGGGCCGCAACCTGGCGGTAATTCATCGCCCGCAAACCTTCGGTGTAGATCAACATGCCATCGTTGAATGCGGTGGCATCAAAAGCAGCAACCTGGTTGGCCCGCAGCACCACCAGGTCTTCTGTTTCAATCGCCGCGATCTGATCGCTGGTCAAAGCAGCGACTTGGTCGATCGACATCCTTTTGAAGTCGGCGGTACTCAGATCGGCAACTTGAGCCGTGGTCAAGTTGCTGACTTGTGTGGGGGAAAAGCCGCTGATGATTGACATGATGCTTCCTTACTTTCGACGCGTTGTCTCGACTGCTGCAGACACCGTGTGCTTGTTCTTGAGTTCTCGACACATCGAGACACCTACCGTTAAGTTATGAATCGGCACCGCCAGCTCAAACTTTAGCGATGCCACACACGCCTCAACTCACGCAAAGCGCCAACAAAAAAGGCCGCCAGCGCTGATCTGCACGGACGGCCTCATAGAGGCCAACTGCCTGGAAAGGCAGGAGGCCGTTCAGTGAATTACTTCAAGAGCGAGAGCACTGACTGGGGCTGCTGATTGGCTTGAGCCAACATCGCCGTTGCCGCCTGCTGAATGATCTGCGTGCGTGCCAACTCAGTCGTCGCTGCCGCATAGTCTGTGTCCAGGATTCGGCTGCGCGATGCAGAGGTCGCCATCGACACGCTGCTCATGTTGTCAATCGCGTAGTTGAAGCGGTTGATCTTGGCACCGAGGTCAGCGCGGAACGCATCCACAGTAGCGATGGCTGTATCCAGTGTGGCCAATGCACTGGTGGCGCCTGAAGCCGTCGAAATGTCAACCGCACTCACTGACAAGGCTGAGGTGGTCATGGACTCCATCGTCACCGAGATGGTTTGACCGCTGTTGGCACCCACTTGGAAGGTCATGGTGCCAGAGCCGTCACCCGCAGAGCCGGTCAAGATGGCCATGTTGTTGAACTGGGTGTCGCTGGCGACGCGCCCAATGTCCTCGATCCACTCAGCCACTTCGGCTTGCAAAGCCGTGCGGTCAGCAGAGCTGTTGGAGTCGTTGACGGCTTGGACCGACAACTCACGCATGCGCTGCAGCATGTTGGTGATTTCTTGCACAGCGCCTTCAGCGGTCTGTGCCACGCTGATGGCGTCGTTGGCGTTGCGAACCGCCTGGTTCAAGCCGCGGATTTGTGAAGTCATCTTGTTAGAGATGGCCAAACCAGCTGCATCATCTGCTGCGCTGTTGATTCGCTTGCCGGTGGACAGCTGCTGCATGGTGTTTTCCAGTGAGCGGTTGTTCACTGTCAGCGCGTTCTGTGCCATCAAGGACTTGACGTTGGTGTTGATAACAGACATTTCTTTCTCCTAAAAACCCGAGGAACCGGGTGATGCGCACTAAGACGATGTCTTTAGAAGCGCTGCACTTAAACAGATTGCAAGGCTGGTGAGAGCACTTACTTGGATTACCTGGCGAGAACTGGGTTCAGTTGCCTAAACTTTCATTCCCGTTGATTTGTGTATCGACCGTTGCATCAGGGACTTGAGCCCATTTGCAAAAAAACTTAAATTTTTTCATCCCAAATGGCGCCTTTGAACTCTTCGATCGAACGCGCGACCTTGAGCAAAGTCTCATTGGGGATTTGGCGCACCAGCTCACCTGTTTCGGTGTTGGTCACGCGGATCACCGTGCGCCCGGATGCGCTGTCTTTCGAAAAGGCCAAGTTTTGGCCACTCGACTTCATCGCGTCGTTGAGTTGTTGCAACGCTTCCTTGATTTGCTGCGCCATCTCTTTTGGAGAAGGCGCATCAATCTTGGGCTGAGTCGGTGCGGGAGCAGCCTGAGTGCGGGCCACGGCGGCTGCCGATCCAGAACGGGCAGCAGCCACCATGCCAGAGTCGGCTTTGGCCGTGACTGCAGGTAGTTCGTTATTTGCCATGTGAATCTCCTAGATACATTGGCTTGCGATGCGAGGCAACAGGCCTGCACCAAAACCAATGACGCACACTGGTATCGTCACAACCGCGGGCAACTTGAGTCTAGTGAGAAAATTTTTTGACCCACCCCTATCTAGGGGTCTGGGTGGCGGTCTGAGCCGTGGGTCGGGCTCGGTGGCTAACGGGCTGGTCGCCGTCAGTTGTTCTTGTACATCGCGGCCATGCCTTCGAAGGTGGTCTTGAGTTCATCACGCATGGCGCTGGAGCGGCCCACGATGTTGTCCATCACGGAGAACTGCTTGATGTAGTACTCGAGCAATCGGTCCATTTGGTCGGCAAGCCGAGCCAGCTGATCTTCATACCTGGCGACTTGGCTGTTTTGTGTGCTCTCGCGCGTGGCGATGATGCCGGTGGTGCGCAGCATCTTATCCAGCGCAATCACCGCGTCCCCTGCCACGCCACCTGCCGCCTGCGAATAGACGCTTTGGTCTTCGGTGTTGGCGCTGAAGAGGGTCACGATATCCTCAAAGTGATCTTCCGCGGCGGCGTCAAAGGCGTCCGCGTCAAGGGTCAATACACCGTCTTTGTCGAACGACAGACCCAAGTCACGCGCAGCCGTCAGGCTTTCACCGGGTGTCGATGACGTGTCGGTGATCATGCGGCGCAACTGGTTGCGCAAGGTGTTGACGTAACTCTCACCCGCCAACACACCACCGTAATCGGGGTCCTCGCTTTTGGCGTCACTGAGCACATCCAATGCGTTGAGTGTGTCATTGAAGATCAATACCAAGTCTTCCACTTTGGATCGCAGGGCCTCTTTGTCGCGCACCAAATCAACGCGAGCCGCGCCTGATGTGACGGTATTCAAGGTGAATGTGACGCCGTCAATGACATCATCTAAAACATTGCTGGCCCGCGTCATGGGTAAGCCATTGAGGGTGAATGCGGCGTCCAGCGCGTCTCGCACCGGGTCGCCAAAGGTCACATCAGCCGAAGACGAGGTCAAAGTAAAAGACTGTTCTGCGCCCTCTTGGCCCGTGATGACCACCGCATAGGGTGTGTTTGCGTCACCCGTATTGACCAACTGCGCGGTGACCCCGAGTGCATCCCCGCTGCCGTCAGTGGCCGAATTGATGGCATCGACCACGCCTTGCGGGGTGGTATCGGTCACCGCAATCGAGGTCGCAGTGCCACCATTCAGTGAAAAATCCAGTGTGAAAGCTGCACCACCGTTCAAGCTTTCGCTGGTCGTGGCAAAGCCGCCGCTGGCGGTGACCTGCGCCTGCGCCAGTTGCGTCACTTCGAGCTGTACGCTGGCTGCACTGGCGTCGGTGGTGGTGCTCACGCTGATCGCTGCGGGCTGACTGACCGCCGTGCTGAGCGTGCCAAAATCGCTGACATCGCTGAGTTCAGCAAACGCCGCTTTGAGGGTAGCCAATGAATAGCGAATCGCCGAGTAGCCTGAGATTCGCGCATTGCCTGCGTCGATGCGCTCTTGTAGACGCGCCTCTTGAGGCTCGCGCGTGGCGCTGACCAAATCGGTGGCCAACTGCTGAATATCGATGCCTGAGCCTGCGCCCAGGGCACTCACCACATTGGTCACCATGATCGGCCTCTTCGGGTTATAGACTGCATATCAGTGTCTTCATCGGCACGGGTGGCGTTTTCTGAAGACCACTCAGTTGATGTAATTGAACAAAGAAAGCTGCGATATCTTTGCAAAACTCGATTGCGCCGCCTGCAAAGCCAACGACTGCTGGCTCATGCGAGTCACCGCTTCGGTGTAATCCAAGTCCTCGATATCCGAGAGCGCCGACTTCATCCGCAACACGGTCGCCTCGAGCATCGAGCGCTGGCTCTCGATCACCGCTTGGTCGGAGCCGTTTTGCGCCAAACCGACATTGACGCCGTCGAGCATGGCTTCCAAATCGCTCATGCCTCGCTGCATTTCGGGTCGCACTCCCTCTTCGATGGAGGTGATCAGCCTACCCAACGCGTCGAAAAACGCCACCTCTTCGCCGTCTTGGTTGACGCGCACATACACATCGGGTCCGGTGCGTGTGTATCGCACGGTGCGGTCGATGCCCCCTGGCACGTCGGTTTGCGTGCGATCCCCCTGGTAAGTGATGACGGGCATGGGCGCATTGCCGTCCGATTGATAAGGCGGGGTTTTGCTGCGCGTGCCTGAGAACAAATAATTGCCCGCATCGTCTCGCGTGTTGGCCAAAGACATCAGCTGCTCGCGCAAAGAGCGCAGCTCAATCGCGATGACTTTGCGGTCTGACGGGCTAGCGGAGTCGTTGTTGGCTTGGATGGTCAATTCTTTGAAGCGCGACAAGACGTCAAAACTGGTGCGCAATGCCTCTTCTTCGGCAGCAAAGCGGCGCTGTGCGACATTGATCGTCCGTTGAAAACTCTCTTGCTTTTCCACTTCGCTGCGCAGGCGCTGAATCGCTGAGGCCTGATCAGGCGCGTCGCTGGGCTTGAGCACTTGCTTGCCCTCAGTGAGTTGCGTCTGTGTGGTGGCCAACTCATTCTGGACCCGTGTCATGCGCTCCGTGGCGTCCATGAACATGAATGATGTCGAGATGGGAGTGGTCATGGCTTAGCCTTGGTTAGCGCACTTGCAAGATGGAGTCGAACAAAGACGAGGCCACTTGCATCACCTTCGCGTTGGCTTGGTACGCTTGTTGGTAGCGCACCAAATCTGCAGCCTCATGGTCTAGGCTGACGCCCGAGACACCATCTTTGGCTTCTTGCGCTTGTTCGAAAACCACGCCGAGTGCCTGCTTGGCGATCTCGGCTTGGCGAGCCACACTGCCGACCTCGCTGACGTGCTCAATGTAGGTTTCGGTGATCGTCAGGCCACTGCCAAACAAGGTGGTATCTGATTCCAGGGCGATCAAATCCAACATGATTTCGTTGTTGCCGATGCCGTCGTGGTTGCCGTCGATGCTGAAGCGGTCGCCCACGATGGGCGCGCCTGCAAACTTGAGCTCGATGCCACGAAACGTGATGGTTTCATCTGGGTTGGTGCGGTCGAACGCGCGCTCAGCCAGCACATCGCCAGTTGCGCGGTCGCTGATGCGGTAAAGCACTGCATCGGCAACGGGTTGATCGTCCACTGGGCCAATGAACTCGACATCAAGCTCGCGGGTGCGCCACCATTGCTTGGAGTCGGTGGTGCTGTCACCGTAGCGCGCGGCCACGTTCACCAAAGTAGGCACGGTGTCTGTGGACTCGCCCACACTTAAAGTGCGAGAGACCACGGTGTCGCCACTGTCCACCACCAAGCCCAGGGCCATCCATGCATCAGGGCTGACACCGCTGCCCAACTCGAGGGTCACCGTGTCGGTAGTTGCATCTGCGTTGCTCAACAGCAAATGGCCGTTGTGCGGATTGATTTGGGCTTCGACACCAGTTTGCGCTGTTTGCGAATTGAACCAGTTCACCACGTCATAGACGTTGGGCGCCAAGGTGTCGTCGGGCTGCAGCCAGTCATCCAAACCCGTCAGCGCGGGCATGGTGTAGCCATTGACGACAAAGCTACCGGCGGGCCATGAGCGATCAAGCTGCATGGGGACGTCGCCTTCGACGGTGGCGCGGAATCCCAGATTGAACCAGTCCTCTAGGGTGCCGCTTGGGCCCAGCTCGAGACTGATCGGGTCGTCGGTGAGGCCTCGAAACGTCAGAGCCCCGGTTTCGGGGTCTATCGATGATTCGACCTTCAAATTGAGGCGCGCAAACTCATCGTTGAAGAAATTGGCCAAGCCGATGTTGGTCGGCGTGGCGTCGTTGTATGCGCCCAGCGAAATGCCATTGACCTTGATGACGTTCGCGCCCAGTGGGCCTGGCAAAGTGGGCTCGACAGCGGTGCGCACATCGATCTCAGCGGCGGTGTTGCTGACCGAGACCACCAAGTCATCGGCAGCCGCCCCGCTGACATACACAGCTGGTCGAAAGCCCAGTTGGCGCAACATCTCGGGCGATGCGGCACCCGCGCTACCAAGACCCAAGCGGATGTCCTCCTCAGCACTTTGTCCTTGGATGGTGAGCAAACCATTTTGAACGCTGGCACTCACGCTGTCGGTGTGTCCGTTGATCCAATCAGCCAAGTCGTAGGCCGTCAAAGGGCCGGGCTGGTTGAGTTCTGGCAACTCGACCCCATTGAGGGTGAAGGTACCCGCCGGAATCGGCCCGCGAATGGCTGAGGCGAAGTCGGCACGCAAGATGGGCGGCGCCATGACCGGCGTGATCACCGCGCCGCTTTGGTTATCAAAGCGCTGCAGCGCAATGGGCTCGGCCTTGGCGCCGATGAAGACATCCATGTCCATGTACGAGTCGCCAAAGGTGGATCCCAAATAGGAAGCCCCAACCTCGTAACCCTGGCTGGGTGCCATGAAACTGCTGTCAAACGCTGGCGCTGGCTGAGTGCCCGCCACCCTGACGCCGTCGCGGGTGAACACTTGGATGCCCAAACCCAACAGGCTTTGATCGCCTGTGGGTGAGGTGTTGCCGTCGATGAACACGACGCTATCGACTTGGCCAACAGGTATGACCGCAACTGATTTCAGTGGCTCCGAATCGTTGACACTGACCACCTCTGGGTTGAAGGTGAACTGTGAGTTGCGATAGGTATCGGCAATGTTGCCCGCGCCTTCAAACGAGGGCTCTTGGTAACCGATGGTGGCGGCAGTAGAGCTGGGGTTCAGCTCATTGGAGATAACCCGAAACTGACCAGCAGCCGCGATCCGTGAGGCATCGCTGATGATCATTTGAATGCTGCGCGCAGCGCCTTTGTCTGCGTCGTAGGTGTAAACCGGCTCGCCGACACGGCCCTCTAAGTCCAGCCCGTTTTGGTGAATGGCGTTGACCTCGTCGGCAAACGCTTGGGCCAAAAAGTCCAGAGCATCAAATGCAGGCCTCAGCACCTGGTCACGAAAGGTGATGGTGCCTCCGATGCTGCCAGGGCCCATGGTGGGGATCACCTCGTTGGCACCAAATCGGTCGATGATGAAATCGAACTTGCCCTCTTCGCCGAGCGCTGGCACTTGCGAAAGCACTTTGGCCTCTTTGCCGTCGACCAGCACGCCCTGGTCAATGGTGTCGCCTAGGCTGACCTTGACCTCGCCGTTGGGTGCAAAGCTTGTGTTGAACTTGGTCAACTCGGAGAGCTTGCGCAGCAATAAGTCGCGCTGATCCATGAGCTCAGGTGGCTGGCGATCAGCCAGCGTGACGCGCATGAGCTGCGAGTTCACGTAGGCGATTTGATGCGTGAGGGCATTGAGCTCGTTGACATTTGTCTCCAGCGCGTACTCGGTCTCGCCATCGAGCAGTTTGGTTTGTGTCGAGAGCTGTTGAAAGCGGCTGGCCACATCGGCTGCATCGCGCAAAAACAGGCCGCGTTGCACGGCTGACACCGGATCACTCGAAAGGTTTCGGGCTGACTCGAAGAATGTGTTCAGCGCCGAGGTCAGACCAATACTCTCATCGCCCATGATGTCTATCAAGCGGTTGGCATAGGTCAAGATGGGGTCTTGGGTTTGCAAGTCACTCTGGCTGTGGCGCAGGTTGGACTCGATGAAGGCGTCGTACTGGCGCTTGACCGAGTCAAAACGCGCACCCGTGCCCAAATAGTTGATGCCGTCCCGCATCGCGGTGTTGGTCACCAACGAAGCCTCTTGGCGTGAGTAGCCATCTGTGCTGACGTTGGCGATGTTGTTGGAGACTGTGCCCAGGGCGCGCTGATACGCACTCACGCCCGTCGAGCCAATGCTGAATGCGTCGCTCATTTGAGGCTCCTATTCAGCCGATCAGCGGCCAAAGGCCATGCCTTGGTGGCTTGACCAACCGGTAGGCCTGAGGGCGCACCCGGTGACAGACCGCTCGAGGACCGCTGACTCAAGGCGTCTTGCGCAGCCATGGGCTGTTGAGAGAACTGCCGCGTCAACATGTCGGCCAAGCCAACACCGCCAGAGGCGGCAATTTTTTGCGCGACCTCTTTGTCCATCATGTCTTGGTAGGTGTCTGTGTGGGTAGAGTCAAATAGGTCGCTTTTCTCGACGCTTGCGCGCATCGACTTCATCATCTCTTGGAGAAAGTAGGCCTCAAATTGCCGTGCGGCCTCTTTGGCGGCACCCGCTTCGTCTCGCGAGGCCTGCGCACGCAACTCTGCCAAGCCCGAAAAATCGAGGTAACTCTTGGCGTTGGTGGACAGCGGCGTGGTCATGGCTTCGGCTGAGGTGGGCTTAAATCACGATGAGGTCTGCGCGCAAAGCACCTGCACTGCGCAGCGCTTGCAAGATCGCAACCAAAGAAGATGGGGTGGCGCCGACTTGATTCACCGCGTCGACAATTTGCCTGAGCTCAACGCCGGGTTGGAACAAGAACATCGGATTCGTGGGCTCAGCCACATCGACGGCTGCGTTTTGCACCGCTGCGGTTTGGCCTTGCGCCAAGGCATTGGGTTGTGACACTTCGTTGGTGGCCGAGATCGACACCGAGATCGTGCCGTGGGTGACCGCAGCTGCGGTGACCTTGACGTTGCGGCTGATCACCACAGTGCCCGTTTTGGCGTTGACTACCACACGCGCTGGCGGCTCGCCGGGCGTGACTTCAAGGTTTTCAATCATGCTCACAAAGGCCACGCGTTGCGACGTGTCGGTGGGTGCGCGCACCGAGACCGACATGCTGTCTAAGGCGCGGGCCGTGCCCTCACCAAAGGTTTCGTCAATGCCTTTGACAATGGCAGTGATGGTCGAAAAATCTGCCTCACGCAGGTTCAAGACCACTTGGTCAGACTTGTCAAATGGGGTATCTACCTCGCGCTCTACGCTAGCGCCCATGGGGATGCGCGCTGCGGTGGCCACGCCGATTTGTACCTGGGTATCCGCCGCACCGGCGTCGATGCCTGTGGCCGTCAAAGCGCCTTGGGCCATGGCGTAGATCTCGCCGTCCACCCCGCGCAAACTCGTCAACAGCAAGCTGCCGCCGCGCAAGCTCTTGGCCTTGCCTATGGCTGAGACTGTCACGTCAATGCGTTGGCCTGGCTTGGCAAAGCCTGGCAACTCGGCAGTCACCATCACAGCGGCCACGTTCTTGATATCCAAAGAGCCGCCGCCGGCATTTTGTTCAAAGTCGGTGAAAGGGCCATCAAAGCTCACGCCCAGTCGGCTGAGCATGGCCTTCATGCTTTGCACGGTGAAGGACACATCGGCACCATCACCCGTGCCTGCCAAGCCCACCACCAAGCCATAGCCCAGCAATTGATTGGTGCGCACCGCGCCAACCGACGCGAGGTCTTTGATGCGATCTGCCGCGGCGCTGGCGCTGGCCAGCAAGGCGGCGCTGAGCATCACAGCTTGAATCAATCGTTGGAGGGAGAAGGTCATGTTGTTCTCGTTATCTCAAAGTGGGACGCATCCGCCTTTAGAACGGCCATGCCTTCATCAGCAAAGTGGTACCCCAACCGGGCTTGCTGGCGTCGTTGACGCCACCTTCGCCGCGATAGCTGATTTGTGCATTGGCCAATCGGCGTGAGAGCACCGTGAAGTTGGGTGCAATGTCATCGGGTCGCACGATGCCTGAGACTTGAATGATTTCATTGCCCTCGCTCATTTGCAGCTGCTTTTCACCGCGCAAAATCAGGTTGCCATTGGCTAGCACATTGACCACGGTGACGGCAATCGAACCCTGCAAGTTGGCGGCCTGGTCTGACGTGCCACTGCCCGCGCTGGTGATCTCGTTGTCACTCAGATCTATGCCTGAAAAAACGGTGCCTGCTTTCGTGAGCTGGTTGCTCAAGTCGCCAGTGGCCGTGCCGTTGGTCGCGGCGCGCGAGAGGTCTGTTTGGCGGCTGCGCCCGGCTTGCAGTGACTCGTCCAAGATCACGGTGATGACATCACCGACGCGGTAATTGCGGCTGCGGCCAAACCAGCTGTCGGCGCGCGTGGCGTCGAAAATCGCACCCGTTGCCGGCCGCGGTTGTGCCTGCTGGACGGGGTAAACCGGCGCGAATTCGGGCGTATGGGTCAAAGGCTTGGGCTCGGTGACGGCACAGCCGCTCAGCAAAGCCAAGCCAAGAAAACCGATGCCTATGGTTAAGCGTGTCATGCGTTGGCTCACATGTTGTTGTTCAAGAAGCGCAACATGCCGTCCACGCTCGAGATCGCCTTGGAGTTGATCTCGTAGGCACGCTGGGTTTCGATCATGTTGACCATCTCTTCGACGACGTTCACATTGGACGTCTCTAGGGCGCCTTGTTGCAGCTTGCCAGCGCCAGCGAGCGAGGGCTGCAAAATTTGTGGTGCGCCGCTGGCGGCGGTCTCTTTGAACAGATTTTGACCAATGGGTCTCAAACCCGCTGGGCTGACAAATCGAGCCAGCTGTATGGTGCCCACCACCTGATTGGTGCCATCGTTGAGTTCAACAGAGACCGTGCCGTCCTGGCCAATCGTGATGCTGGCGGCTTCATTGGGAATCGTGATGGCGGGCTGTAAGGGTGCACCATTGGCGGTCACCATCTGTCGGTCTACAGACATCTTGAACGCGCCGTCTCGGCTGTAGGCCATGGAGCCGTCAGCCTGTGCAATTTGGAAAAACCCGTCGCCTAAGATGGCCAGATCCAAAGCATTCTGGGTAGTCGCCAAGCTGCCTTGGGCGTGGTTTTTCTCGGTTGCTGAGATGCGCACACCCGTGCCCATCATCAGGCCTGTCGGCGCAGCTTCGGTGGCTGAAACTTGGCCGCCGGGCTGACGCAGGTTTTGGTAGAGCATGTCCTCGAATGAGGCTCGGTCTCGCTTGAAACCCGTCGTGTTGACGTTGGCCAGGTTGTTCGAAATGACGGACATGCGCATTTGCTGCGCATCGAGTCCTGTTTTTGCGATCCACATTGAGGCGTCCATCTTGAGCTCCTGTTTACGTTGTCTTCAGTGCGCGGACATCAGCCCAAGCGCATCATGGATGCGCCGTTGTCATCGAGGTCTTTGGCTTGCTTGATGATGCGAACACTCATCTCGAATGAACGCGACTGCTCCATCAAGCCAACCATCGTTTCGACGGCGCTGACATTGCTGCCCTCTAGGGCACCAGACGTCACTGTCGGTAATACTTCACCTAATGCAATATCTGTGCCGGGTTTGCTGCTCGGGGTAAACAAACCGTCTTCACGCCTGGCCAATGGCGTCTCGCTGGCGTCTCGCAAGAACAACCTGTCAATAAAAGTTTCTTCACCGGTTTGTACATTCATCACCAACACCGAACCGTCGTCGGCAATGCGGGGCTTGCCCTCAGGGGGCACGGTGATGGGGCCGCCCTCGCCGCGCACGAGTTGCCCACTGGCGATCTCTAGCAAACCGCTGGCGTTGACGCGCAGGTCGCCACGCCGGGTGTAGGCGTTGGTGCCGTCTTCTGCCACCACGCCCAAAACGGTTTGGTGTCTGAGAGCGACGTCCAGGGGGTTGCCTGTGATCTGCACAGGGCCAGGGCGCAAATCAATCAAATCGCGCGACATGGCTTGCGGCTGAAACCGCGACTCAAAACCTGGGCCATCCAAGCCCACCGCCGTCAACGCGGTTTCAAAGCTGCGCTTGAAACCCACAGTGGCCACGTTCGAGAGCTCATGCACCAAAGCTTGGCGCTTGAGCGCTTGTTCGTTGATGTTTCCAACTGCATTGAAGGCGAGGCGATCCATGGTGTTTCAATCCTCAGCGGTTTTATGAGCGCATGTTGATGATGGCTTGCGTCATCGTCGAACTGGTCTCAATGGCTTTTGCATTGGCTTGGAAGTTCCGCTGGGCGGTGATCAGATCCACCAACTCTTGGGTCAAGTCGACGTTGGCGCGCTCGGTGGCACCCGCTCGAATCTGACCATATCCAGCCGAACCTGCCTCACCGATCTTCGCGCTGCCTGACGTGGCCGATGCCAAATAACTGGCATCACCCACCTGTCGCAAACCCGTCGGACTTGAGAAGTTGGCCAACACGATCTTGCCCAGCTGCGCTTGCGTGCCATTGGAGTAAGTAGCGCTGACCAAGCCGTCAACGCCGATGTCCAAGCCCATCAAATCACCCTCTGGTGCGCCGTCTTGAGACTGCGACAAGACTGCAAAAGGCGATGAGTATTGGGTCGACTGGGTGAAGTCAATGCCCAGTGTCAATGCACCCTTACCGCCTTCCAAGAACGCCGTCTCATAAGGCATGGCTTGCAGTGGTGACACAGGCTTACCTGCCAAGTCAAAGCTGAGTTCGCCGCGGTCCAAGAACACAGGCCACCACTCGGTGGATGTTGCCAAGTCAGTGGAGTCTTCGGTTTGGGCGCCATTTCGAACGTACTGCAACGCGCCGTTCTCTTTGTATTGCTCTAGCAGGATCCAATTGGTGGTCTCACCAAATTGGATCTCTGACTCGGCCAGTCCCCAATCGGCAGAACCCGTAACCTGAATAGAGGCGTTGTCACCCGTGGTACCGGTGACAAATGTCAACTTTTTGGTCGCGTCATCAAACTCGACCTTGACACCTTGAACGCGTCGACCCGTGTCAGGATCCACGACCGAGTTGATCTGTTCTTGCAGCTTGGCTGCAAACTCAGGCATGGTGTACTTGGTGATGGGCAACTTGACCGTCGCAGAGATGCCATCGATGGCCACAAAGAAGGTGTTGTTGCCCGATTTCACCTCGACGGTGTCTTGGGTGTTGATGGTCATGGCCTGGCCAATCAGTTCAGCTGCGCTGCTGAGCTTGCCGCGCGCAGCGGTATCAGTGACCTCTGGCTCATCCAAAGTCAAGGCTGCATCGTTGACATCCAGGCCCAGGTAGTCTTTGGCTGTCGCCTCGCGCGTGGCATTGCTAGAAGCTGTCACGCTAATGCTCGAGGCGTCACCCGTCTTGCCAGATGAAAACGAAAAGGTCTTGGCTTCGCTGTTGTAGCTCACTTGGATGCCGTAGCGGGCCTCCAAGGTGTCCAAACTACCGTAATGGTTGTTGATGGCAATTTCTAGATTTTTAGCCAACACTTCGGGATCATTCACGTCCGAATCGGTCAACGCATAAGACACGCGCTGAGCTGCGCCGCCATCTATTTCGAGGCTGAACTCAAGCACGTCATTGAAGGTAGCGGTGGGGTTGAGCGCGGCATTGGCCACAGTGGCCGTCACTGGTGTGACGCCATCGGTCGCGCTGATATCGAAAGCCCGCGTGGTGGTGTTGTAGCTGACCGTGGCGGTGTAGCCCTCACCTGCTGCTAGCAAATCGGCATTGATCGCGGCCTGTAGGTTTTGCGCCAAGACGCTGGTATCGCCGTCGGTGGCCGGATCAAACGTGTAGGTGGTGGTGGCACTGCCAATGGTCACACTGGCGCTGCCCGCAGGCGCGCTGACTGACGCAGAGCCTGTGGTGGTGTCATCGGCGTAGGTCACGTCGTATGCAGCCGTGGCCTCGTTGTAGGCCACGGTGGCCGTGAAGTCGCTAGAAGCCGTGGCCAGTGCAGCGTTGATGGCGGTCTTTAGGTTGGTGGCCAACACCTCGGGGTCGTTGTCGGTGCGGGGGTCAACCTTGTAGGTTGCTGTCGTGCCATCGATGGTGACGCTCATCTCTGCAAACTGCTCGCGACCCAGATAGGCTGAAGCATACGCAGCGGTCACGGCGTCATCAAACGCCACAGCGCCCGCATTGGTGTCAATGCTGGTAGAGCCCGTGACGTTGGTGAACTTGAAGTTCTTGGCAGCGGCGTCCCACTTGACCGAGACCTCGTTGGGGCTGTCAGCTGTAGACAAAGCCAGCTTGCTGTTGATGGCAACCTCGAGGTTCTTGGCCAAGGCCTCAGGGAATCGGTCCGCATCGGTCAGCGTGTAGGTCAACGTGCGCGACACCGAGCCATCGTCGACATCCAATTCAAGTACCGATGTACCAGATGAAGCGTAGGCACCAGCCAGCGTGTTCACGGTGGCGCCGGTTACCGATGCTGAAGATGAGGTTTGCACATTGCTCAACTCGTCTAGTGTGTACATCTCGGTGGTGCCAGTGGGTGGCACCACGCGGGGGTCGCTCTTGGGCAGCACGTCGCCGTATTTGTTCACGTAAAGCATGCTGCCACTCTTGTCAGAGGCTTGCTGCAAGGCGGGCGTGACTTCTGTGGCACCCACAAAGAAGTAGGTTTGCCACTTCGACTGCGGGCTGTCCAAACTGGCGTTTTGGGTCTTGACGTAGTAAACCGTTGCCAAGTAACCGTTACCGCCACTGTCGTACACCGTCAACGCTGTGCTCTTGTTGAAGGTGGAGGGGTCGTTGCGATCAAACTCGGCGGTGATCACATCCGACTCTGCAGGCAGGTTCAAGCCCAGCTTGATGTTGGTGGTTTCGACCGCCTCGCCGGTGGTCTGTGGCGGAATCGTCAAGGCAGACAGTGCGCTCAAGTCTGCCTTACCAGAGCTGTCAACCGAAGCAGCTTGCAAACGCTGACCCGACGCGTTGACGACGTTGTTTTGGTCGTTCAAGGTGAAGGCGCCGTTGCGGGTGTAGACGTCTTGCAAACCATCCGCTGACTTCAACGGAAAGAAGCCGTCGCCGGTGATGGCCAAGTCCAACGAGTTACCCGAGGTCGACACGTTACCTTGGCTGAACTCCTGGCTCACTTGCTTGAGTGAAACACCCTGACCAATTTGGCTGGATGACTTTTGCAGCGGTGATGTCGAGAAAATGTCACCAAAGTCGGCCCGCGAGCGCTTGAAGCCACTGGTGCCGACGTTGGCGATGTTGTTAGAAGTGACGGCCAATTGCTTGGTCGCAGAGTTCAAACCGGTCAGTGAGGTGTAAAACGACATGTGGGTTGCTCCTGGGAGTCAGAGAAATAAAGGACGACTCGGTGTGGGTATCAAAAGAGATGAACGGGCTCAGCTATCACTGGCCAATGCGCTTGACTTCATTCAATGCAATAGTCGTGCCACCTTGAACTTCAACGGTGACGCTGTTGTCGACTGGACTTCGCAGAACCGCGGTCACGGTGGCCAATGTGTTGACGGGAACCGGGGTGGTGGCTTCGTTGACCACCGCACTGGCGATCAATCGATATTCGCCATAAGGCACTGGGTTACCCGACTCGTCTGCACCGTTCCACTTGAGCTGTGTTTCGCCTGGCATTTGCGGGCCCAAGATGAGGTTGCGCACCACCTGGCCTTGGCTGTTGACCACTTGCACGCCGACACCGCTGGCGCCCTCGGGCAATTCAATGACGCCACCCATTTCGGCTTGGCCTTGGTAGTTCAGAGGTGCGCCAGTGAGCGCCACGGTTTTGCCAATCAGGTTGGCGCTGCTGAGCACCTGTTGACCCGCCATGCTGTCGACAAAGCCATCCAATGAGGTTTGCATGTTGGTCAAGGCTTCAAGTTGTGAGAACTGCGCCAACTGGGCCACAAAGGCCTCGTTCTTAACGGGATCCAATGGGTTCTGGTTTTGCAACTGCGCGGTGAACAGCTGCAAAAACTGCTGCTGCCCCATTTCTTCGTTTTGGGTTTTGGGCGTGTTGACGACGTCTTCGTAGCGCGTCACGTTGGGCAACAAGCTCGCTGAGGTCAATGAATCTGCTATGGCCATGGGTTACTCCGGGTGGCTGAATTAAGCCTTGGTGATTTCGAGCGTGCGCATCAACAGCTGGCGCGCGGTGTTGATGACTTCGACGTTGTTTTGGTAAGAGCGCGCGGCGGCCATCATGTCAACCATCTCACCCACCTCGCTCACGTTGGACTGGTAAACAAAGCCGTCTTGGTCGGCCATTGGATTGCCTGGCTGAAACACTTTGCGAATCGGTGTGGTGTCGTCGGTGATTTTTGCCACCTTGACGCCGCCCACATAAGGCGCACCTTGGTTGGTCAGGCTCTCGTTGACCAACGCTTTGAAAATGGGGCGCTTGGCGCGGTAAGCGCCCTCTTCAGTTGAAGAGACTGAGGACGCGTTGGCCATGTTGGATGCCGTGGTGTTCATGCGCACCGTTTGCGCATTGAGCGCGGTCGAGGCGACACCAAAAATGTGATCAAGTGACATGCTGAATTACTCCCCTCGCAGCGCGCGGCGAATGCCAGAGACGCGGCTCTCTAAAAACGACAGGGTGGCCTGGTACTGCGCCGCGGCCTTACCGTATTGGGCTTGCTCCACGTTCATCTCGACGGTGTTGCCATCGAAAGATCGGTTCAAAGGCACGCGGTATTTCTCGCCATTGGGGTTGATTTGATCCCCCACATCAAAGTGGCCTGCCTGCGTGGTGGCCATGGCCGTGCCGACGTTGGTCCTATCCAAAACGGCTTTGAAGTCGATGTCTTTTGCTTTGAAATTCGGGGTGTCGGCGTTCGCAATGTTGCGCGCCAAGACTTCCATGCGGCGGCTGCGCACGTCCAAGGCTTGACCGTGTGTGTCGAGTGCGTTCAACAAATTCATAGCTCGGCTCCTGTGCGTCGCTGAGCCCCGAGGCGTTGACATTTCTTTGACATCAGGCCTCAAGTTCAGCGGGTTGATGCCGATACCATGCAAAGAGTGTGCCAATCAAATTTGCTGCGCCTCGCGACCGCAAAGCTCCCAAGGCGGAGGCGCTTTGCCGTGCGGCAATGCCAGCGGCATAAGTTTGCCGCCGCCCAGGTGTGATCAGAGGCGTGGGTCTGTGGCAGCGGCTGTGAGCGTCTCAGTGCCCTCGCGACGCTGGGCCACCAATGCCTCTGGCGTGATACCCAGCACCGAGGACGCATGGTTGACCAAACCCTGGATCAGCGAGCGGCGCGTGATGCCCAACCGCGGGTCTTGGTTCACATACAAGGCGCTGGCTTGGCGCCCCGCAACAGGCAGCGGCGCATCGAGGCCTTGAACGGCGCGGGCTGCGGGGGTCAACACCGCGAGGTACAAATCGTCCAGACCCACCGCTTGACCTGGTGCCATGCCCACGTCAGCAAGGTAGCGCTCGGTCAGCTCCAATTGCTGCTGAGCGCTCATGCGCAAGAGCGACTCGGCCTGACCGCCCAAGCCAACCGAAGCAGCGCCTCGATTGGGGCCCTCGCAAAATTGAATGACGCCATGGCAACTGCCATTGGTGGCCTGCGGGTTCAGGCCATCGCTTTCCATCAACGACACCACAGCAAAGTCATCGGGGTGAAAACCATAGCGCTGCGACATGGACAAAATTTGGCCACGCACGGCGGGCAGCTCGGATTGGCTCATGTAGCCACGGCTGACGGCGCGCTCGAGGGTGCGCTCGAGCACTGGGGTGTCGTGTGCACGACCCAGTGGCAAAGCACCGACCTGAGCACTGGCCAACTGCGCGTAAATGGTGGCGCCTTTGGTTGGCGCTGCCGCCGGCCGGCGCGCAGCATTCACCCCAAGGAGACCATCACCCATTGGGTTTTGCTGCGAGGCTTGGCGAGCCATGAGCCTGGATGCAGCATCCATTTGGATGCGCTGACCCGGCACGATGTGATCGGCGTCGGCCAGTTGGTTGTCGCGGGCGACTTGGAGCGCAGCGCGGTAAGCGCTGGCTTCATCCAGCTGCACACCTTGGGCGCGGGCTTGAGCCTTGACCATGCCGGTCAGGGTGTCCCCCTTGACCACCACTTGTTTCTGCGACGCCAAGACAGCTCCAAATGCTTGCTCTGGTCGCTGGCGCGCTGACACCGACGCTTGGTGCGTTTGGGCAGGTGTGGCCAATGTGGGCAGTTTGGGGGTGATGGACATCTTTATCGAGTTGGCATGGTTCTTGTTTGGTTAGGGGCATCGGTGTCAGATTTTCTACACCGAAACAACCGAAACGTTGCAAGTTATGTGCCAAACAAAAACCACTCAGCGCGGAACGCACCGAGCCACTTTATTCAGAGAGTGGTGGCAGGGCCTGTGTATCTGTGTTTTGGTATTTGCTTCGCTGACGATCCATGCACACGCGGCTTCCGCACAGCAAAGTTTGCAGCCCCTGCAAGATGAGGCCAGCCTCAGCGCCGCAAAGTCTGCCGCAGCGTTGTATGCGCAGGTGCGCCAAGAAGTGGCCCGCGTGACGGGTCGACAACCCGAGGCGGTGGCCGTCACGCCCCTGGATTCGCGCCTGCGGGTGCCAGATTGCGCCAAAGGGTGGCACATTGCCATGCCGTTTGCAGGCTCCACCACGGTCAAAGTGCGCTGCCCCACCTTGGCGGCGTCACCCCAATATTACCTGCGCGTGGGTGTTCAAGCACCACAAACCCAGGTGGTCTTAGCCCGCAATATGCACTTGGGCGATGTGCTTCAAAGCGAAGATTTGCGACTGGTGCCAGCCCCCGCGGGTCTGGCTCCTGACTACACCGAACCGACGCAGTTGGTGGGGCGCGCGCTCAGGGTCTCTCTCAAAGGCGGCGAGCCGGTGCAATCACACCACTTGGATGATCGGGTCACGATCTACACCGTTCAGACTCCGCCTGGCGCTGGTAGCCCTCTGTCGCGCGACTCAGTGAAAGCGCGCAGCGTGCCTTTCGAGCAGGCTCCGGTTGGATTTTGGAGCGGGCAATGGCCCGATCGAGCGGCCTTGAAGCAAGACTTTCCGGCCGGTCACGTGATACGGCAAAGCGATTGGGTGCAATGGCAGGAAGTTGTCGTGGCCACCCAGCACATCCCCCGCGGCGCCACCCTGAGCGCCGACATGGTGGCCCTGAAGGCATGGCCAAGCCATCAAATGCCGCAGCAGGCGATCACCGACATCGAGCGCGTCGCTGGGCAGCAAGCCAGCCAAGAAATCCCCCGTGGGAGTGCGCTGTCGAGCTTGAATTTGCGCGCAGCT
>CBFIFT010000003.1:43077-43406 GCA_965661935.1 Burkholderiaceae bacterium
GTGCTGGTCAAACGAGGTAGCATGGGGATGATCTCAGCCGGCAGCCAAGGGTTTGCCATCTCAACCCGCGTGCAAGCCATGCAAGATGGTCGCCTCGGGCAGCAAATTCGATTAAAAAATCCCAACTCGGGCCGAATCTTGTCAGGGGTGGTCATCGCCAGCAACGAGGTGCGAGCACTATGAAATCGTTGGGAATTTTGCCTGCACAGCATGAATTGAAAAGTTTTTCAATTTTTTTGCTCAAGTTCTCTCAACTCGGGTCGATTTATGATCCAGAGGTGGTGCGTTTAGTGCCACCAGGATGCCTCAAGGAGTCAATATGACAAGCC
>CBFIFT010000004.1:0-39211 GCA_965661935.1 Burkholderiaceae bacterium
AACGACAAGGTGGCGTTGGGGACGTCCAGCAACTCACTCAATTGCCCAGGTGTGGCGCCTAGTTGGCCTGCGACCACCAATGTGCGAAAAACCTGCAAGCGGTTCGTCTGTGCCAGTGCGGCCAGTGCTTTGATCGCGGTTTGTTCTTCCATACTTCCATTATTATCGAAAAATATGACGGCTTCATGACGCGCTCAGATAATCCACACAGTTGACGCACGCGTTGCGTCAAGGTTCGAGTCACGCGATTGGGGCTGGCTTTAGATCCGAATTGGAGTCCACGCAGAAATTGAAGACCAAACCTGAAGGGGAATATGAAGTCGAGTGTTGTTTACTGCCTCCCAGGTTGGGCTGGCCAAGTCGGTACTGGGCTAGGTCGGGCCTTGTTGGATAGAGGTTTTGGGGTGACAGGCAGAGAAACCCGTGGCGAATTCAAGGACCTCCCGTTCACCGCGCAAGTCGAAACCGTCAAGGAAGATTTGCTGAGCCATTTTTGGGAGCCCGACTCATTGGTGGTTGCCAATTCGTTTGGCGGCTATCTTTTTTTGCATGCACAAGCGTCTCTTGCGCCTTACCCAGGGAGGGTCCTGCTGCTGTCCCCCATCGTTGGCGGCTTTGCGGATGAGGAGACCGGTCGATTCTTCTCCCCCCCATACGAGGACAAGCTTGTCAAGCTAGCGGAGGCTGGGCAATTGGCAGCGCCGCGATGTTGTGAGGTTCACACCGGATCTGAAGACTGGCAAAGTCACCCGACAGCGCTGGCTTATTTTTTCCAGTTACTGGGCTTGAGGCCACAAATAGCTGAGGGACGTGGACACATGCTTGGTGCAGACTACGTCGCGCCATTGTTAGACCGTTGGCTTCATGGAGCAAGCATCTGAGTTTGTTTTATTGTCGATGTGGTCAAGCGGCTAGTAATCTCCGAAAACGTGCTGTGCGCACGGGTGAGTAAGCTCAAGAAGGCCGATGAACCCTTGTCTAACGATCTCAAGGTATTGCAAGGCGAGATAGTCAAGCTCAAGGCTGAACTCAGGCCCACGACCGAGGAGCGCGACATCCTAAAAAAACGGCCGCAGCGTACTTTGCAAAGCCGTCCAAGTGAAGTACGCATTCATTCAAGCCCATAGATCCGAATTCAACCTCACAAACACCGCGATCAGCTCAGTCCACATGAGTTTGAGCGGCAGCGTCAGACTGCGCTGTGAAAGCTGTCTAGGGATTTGGGGGAATGCCATGGCTATGCAAGGGGGACAAGCGGTAGCTGAGCCAAGCAGTCCCGAAATGATTTGGCGACCCGATTAGATCAAATTTGAGGTCAGTAGACCCCTTGCGGCACTCGCGGCCTCTCGAAGTCTTTGATGGCGTTCACATTATTTGCGTCAAAGTTCCTTGAATTCACCAATGCTATGTGCGGCGTGCCACTCACGGCAAGGCTCATTGAAGGTAGGCTCGAGTGTGGACTAAGTTGATGACTCAAAAGAAAACCCCAAGTCAATCAATAACTTGGGGTTTCATTGCGGCGGAGAGAGAGGGATTCGAACCCTCGGTACTGCCTAAACAGTACGCCGGATTTCGAATCCGGTGCATTCGACCACTCTGCCATCTCTCCGTGATCTTGAACTGAGCCAAGCATTTTAGCCGACGAAAAGCCCGTCGATGACGGGCTTGATGCGGTTGCCTCGGCGGGTTGCTTAGTAGTCGATCAGGCCGGCTGTGCGTGCCAAATGGCTGGCTTGCGAGCGGCTCTTGACATTGAGGCGGCGGAACAAGCGCCACAAGTGAACTTTAACTGTGTGCTCGGAAATATCGAGTGCATCTGCGATTTCGCGGTTGCTCATGCCACGGTCAAGCATGACGAGCAATTGCTTTTGCCGTTTAGAGAGTTTCTCGGGAACGGCAGGGCCCTCTTCTTCTTCAGGCAAAACGTCTTCTTGCATGAAGTCTTTGAGCACGCGGCTGATGTGGGCTGCACCGAGTGATTTTTCAACGTAGACATCGGCGCCTGCTTCAACTGCCAAATCGGCGTAGTCGACAGCGGGTGATGCTGAAAGCACCAAAATGGAAGTATCTGGAAATAGGCGGCGCATTTCTCGCACGCCTGAGACGCCATGGGTATCTGGGAGTCGCAGGTCCAAGCAAATCAGTTCGGGGACACCGTGCTCGGTTACTGCTTGCTGCACCACGCCGAGACGGTCTAGCTCGACGATGTTGGCTTTGGTGCGCAAACGGCGCAACAACATTGCGACGGCTTCGCGCATCAAAGGGTGGTCGTCAATGACAAAAATACTCATAGGTGACTGCTCGCAGGTTAAATCGGACGGATCGCATAGTAATTTTACGCACGCTTTAACCCTGAATAATACATTGAATCATCGCAATTCGGTAAATTTGGGTGACACAGTGATGTGTCCTCCTCATGTATGGGTCACCTAAATCAGTACTTCAGACCAATGGCTTCGCGCACATCAGCCATGGTCTCGCGCGCAACTTGTTGTGCTCTTTGGGTCCCTGTTTCAATGATTTCACGCACCAATTTGGGGCTTTGCACGTAGGGCTGAGCCCGATCAAGCATGGGTTGTTGTTCTTGCAATATGGCGTTGATCAGAGGTTGTTTGCAAGCCAAGCAGCCAAACGCGGCCTTAGGGCAACCGTCTCGCACCCAAGCACAGGTGTCATCGTCTGAATAGACTTTGTGGAACTCCCACACGGGGCAGGCGTCAGGGTTGCCTGGGTCGCTGACTTTGACGCGAGCAGGGTCGGTGGGCATGCGTTTGATTTTTTGCTCGACGCTGGCGGCGTTTTCGCGCATACCGATGGCATTGCCATAGCTTTTGCTCATTTTTGCGCCGTCGAGGCCTGGTAGCTTGGAGGCTTCGGTCAGCAGGGCTTGGGGCTCGACCAACACGGCGCGGCCGGTGCCTTTGAACCAGCCTTGCAGTCGTTCCTTTTCGGCATCACTGAGGTCGGCGTGACCACGCACGTAATCCATGGCACCTCCAAGCGCACCCTCATCGCCAGTTTCTTGAAACTTTTTGCGGCTCTTTTCTAGACGTTTGGCGCTGTCTTTGCCGAGTTTCTCGAGGCTGGCCGCAACCAGCTGGTCAAAGTTGGCCTCGCGTCCGTACAAGTGGTTAAAGCGGCGTGCTGCCTCTCGGGTGAGCTCAACGTGGCTGGCTTGGTCTTCGCCCACAGGCACCCAATGCGCCTTGTAAATCAAGATGTCAGCGGCTTGTAGCAGTGGGTAGCCCAAAAAACCGTAGGTGGTGAGATCTTTGTCTTTGAGCTTTTCTTGCTGGTCCTTATAAGTGGGCACACGCTCCAACCAGCTCAGCGGCGTACCCATCGCCAGCAGGGTAAAGAGCTCTGGGTGTTCAGGTATACGGCTTTGTAAAAACAGCGTGCACTTGTTGGGGTCAAGTCCTGCGGCCAGCCAATCAATCACCATTTCATAGACGTTTTTTTCAATGACGTCGCGGTGCTCGTAGTGTGTGGTCAGTGCGTGCCAATCCGCGACGAAAAAGAAAGATTCCATTTCGTCTTGCAGACGCACCCAGTTCTTGAGAGCGCCGTGGTAGTGACCCAAGTGCAATTGGCCCGTTGGGCGCATGCCAGAAAGTACGCGTTGTGTAGAGGCGGTCATGTTCATCTAAAGAGTATCTGTACCAGTTGGGGTACGTAGGGCATTTCGAAAAAGAAGGAAAAAATGGGTCGCATCCAGTACTGTCCGATCAGGCCAGTGAAAGCCAGACCCAGCACCACAACCATGCCCACGCGCTCTAGGCGAGAGAACTGTATGGCTGCGGCCATGGGCAACACACCCACAAGTATGCGGCCACCGTCTAGGGGCAAAAGCGGGAACAGGTTGAAGGCAAACATGCCGATGTTGATCATGACACCCGCGCCGCACATCTTATAAAAGAACGCCTCTTGCACCCCAACCACTTGCAGCGCCAAGGCCAACACCACCCAGAACACGACTTGCACCAAATTGGCCATGGGGCCGGCCAAGGCCACCCAAATCATGTCGCGCTTGGGGTTGTGCAAGCGACCGAAGGCAACGGGTACGGGCTTGGCAAAGCCAAACATGAATTGCCCATCGGTAGAGTAATAAAGCAGCAAGGGCAGTGCGATGGTGCCGAGCGGGTCGATGTGTTTGAGCGGGTTGAGCGTCACGCGACCCAACAAAGACGCGGTGGGGTCGCCCAGACGCTTGGCCGCGTAGGCATGGCCAGCCTCATGCAGGGTGATGCCGAAAATCACTGGCAAGGCCCAGACGGTCAAAGTGGTGATGAGTTGTGCAATGTCCATGGTGGCTATTGTCACAGACCCAGTGCATCGGCGGGGCCTGCGCCTTGCCGAATGAGCTCTGCTTCGCCGCCGGTGTTCATGGGCGTGAGGTCTACCACTGTGGTGACATCGAGTGCGCAGGGCCCTGCATCAATGACCGCTGCCACTTGATGCTCTAGCTCTTCGCGAATCTCATGGGCGTCGCTGAGTGGGTCAGATTGGCCAGGCAAGATCAGACTGGTGCTCAGCACGGGTGCGCCAACCTCTTGAAGCAGGGCCTGCGTGACTCGGTGGGCCGGCACGCGCAGGCCAATGGTTTTGCGCGATGGGTGGCTCACGCGACGAGGCACTTCTTTGCTGGCGTCAAGAATAAAAGTGTAAGGCCCCGGGGTGCCCAGCTTAAGCATTCGGTATTGGCGGTTGTTGACGCGGGCGTAGTTGGCCAATTCACTCAGGTCCGAGCAAAGCAGGCTTAAGTGATGGCGCTCATCCATTTGTCGAATGCGGCGCAATTGGTCCACGGCTGATTTGTCGTCCAGGTGGCAGATCAGCGCATAAGACGAGTCCGTGGGTATGGCGACCACGCCGCCTTTGGCTAAGCATTGAGCGGCCAGTTTGACCAAGCGCGGCTGCGGGTTGTCCGGATGGATTTCAAAAAACTGCGACATCGATCGACTCAGCTGGTGGCGTGGCGCACGATGCGGTGCTCGATCGCTTCCCATACGGGGGTCAAGCCAGTGGGCAAATCAGGCAGCGCACCCAAATCGACGCGGCTCTCGCCGGGGCCATGAAAGTCACTGCCTCGCGAAGCGCAAAGATCAAATTCACGCGCGATGTCTGCGTAAGTCTTGTATTCGGCTGGTGTGTGGCTGCCGGTAACCACCTCGACACCAATGCCACCGTGCGTTTTGAACTCGGTGAACAGCGCGTACTCTTCAGTTGGGGTGAAGCGGTAGCGTGCGGGATGCGCCACCACAGCGGCTCCGCCAGCCTGAGTGATCCAGCGCACGGCATCGCCTAAGCTGGCCCATTGGTGTGGCACATAACCGGGGCGGCCTTCGGCCAAGTAGCGGCGAAACACATCGGGCAAATCGCGGGCTTTGCCCAGCTCAACGAGGTAGCGCGCAAGGTGTGCGCGTGAAATCAGGTGCGGATTGTTGACGTACTTGAGTGCGCCCTCGTAGGCATTGGCAATGCCCACCTTATTGAGTTCTTCTGCCATCAGTTTGGCGCGTTGTTGGCGCCCACTGCGGGTTGCGGTGAGACCGTTGACCAACTCGGGGTGATCTGGGTCAATACCTAAGCCAACAATGTGTACCGTGGTTTGGGCGAAGGTCACCGAGATTTCGGTGCCTGATAGGTAATCGAGGCCCAGGGCGCCGGCCGCATCACGGGCCCTTGTTTGTCCACCAACCTCATCGTGATCTGTGAGGGCCCACAAGGTCACGCCGTGCGCATGCGCACGCGCGGCCAAGCTTTCAGGGTCGAGTGTGCCGTCAGAGACGACGGAGTGGCAATGGAGGTCAGCGTTCACAGTCCCCCATTTTAGGCGGCGCTGGGTTGCTGGCGCACTGGGGCATCGGTATACCCTTGCACGAGGCTGATACCAGTTTGGTGGGGCTAACTCAAAAGCTGCTGTCGCCAACACTGTGATCGCGAGCTCAGGTCAGGATCAGTGCCCGGTGCGCACCGGGCCCCGGCGCCCGTTTGGGGTGGCACATTGGCCTCAGGTAGGGGCCATGCCTTGAATCAGCAGCTGCACTTTGCGCTCACCTCGGAACGCATTGATGTCCAGTCGGTAAGCCAAGTGGGCTCGCTCTGGTACGGGTTCGGTGCGCCCAAACCAGATGGCATCTAGGGTCTGTCCGTGGCAGTCCACCTCGAGTCGCAGGTGCCCATTGCCCACAATGCGTTGCGACACAACCGGCAAGACATCACTGAAAACCGGCGGAGAAAATCCTTGGCCCCAAACCGGTTGGGCGAGCAACTCGGCGGTGCTCAGGTTGAAGTCTTTGGCGTGCAAAGGCCCATAGGTCTCAAGCTCTTGGGTTAATGCGCTGGGCTCGATCCACATGTGCGCGACGGTTTGCAAGGCTTGCTCAAATTCATCAAGGGCATCTGCGTGGATGGTGCACCCCGCTGCCATGGCGTGCCCACCGAATTTGATCAGTACGTGCGGGTGTTGCTTGGCGATCCAATCAAGCGCGTCGCGCAAGTGAAAGCCGCTGATGCTGCGCCCAGACCCTTTGAGTTCGTCATGGTGTCCGTCGGCTTGGCTCATGGCAAACACAAATGTGGGTCGGTGCCAGCGGTCCTTGAGTCGCGAGGCCACGATGCCCACCACGCCCTCGTGAAAGTCAGGGTCAAAGACGCACAGCGAGGGCGGGGGCGACTCGTCTTGGCCAAACATCGACTCCGCGATTTCTTGCGCCATCTCGCGCATTTCGCCTTCGAGGACACGCCGCTCTCGATTGATTTCATCCAGTTGTCCAGCAAGCGAAAGTGCTCGGCTGGCGTCGTCGCAGAGCAAGCACTCGATGCCCAGCGTCATATCACTCAGTCGGCCGGCAGCATTGATGCGCGGGCCCAAGGTAAAGCCAAAGTCTTGGCTACTGGCTCGTCGAGCGTCTTTGCCACCGACTTGAAACAAAGCCTCTATGCCTGCCGGGCACTGGCCAGCCCGAATGCGTTTGAGTCCTTGCGCGACCAACCGCCGATTGTTGGCATCTAACTTCACCACATCAGCCACCGTGCCCAAGGCAACCAGTGGCAGCAAAGTGTCCAAGCGCGGCTGTGTCGCGGCGTCGAACTGCCCCTGCGCGCGCAGCAAACTGCGCACCGCCAGCAACACATAAAACACCACGCCCACGCCCGCCAGAGATTTGCTTTCAAAGCTGCAATCTGGCAAATTGGGGTTGACGATGGCGTCAGCCTCGGGCAATTGCACTTGACCGTCCTCAACCGCGCAAAGGTGGTGGTCGGTGATCAGCACCTGCAGGCCCAAGGCTTTGGCCTTGGCGACGCCTTCGACGCTGGCAATGCCGTTGTCAACTGTGATCAGCAAGCGCGCGCCCAAAGCAGCCACGCGCTCGGCCAACAGAGGTGTGAGTCCGTAGCCGTCTTGGATGCGATCCGGCACCAAGTACTGTACGTGTGTGGCACCCATTGCCCGCAGGCCACGCACGGCCACGGCGCAGGCGCTGGCGCCATCGCAGTCGTAGTCAGCCACTATGCAAATGGGGGTAGATGCTTGGATGGCTTCAACCAAGATCTGAGCAGCCAATTGGATGTTTTTGAGGCCATCTGGGGGTAACAAATTGGCCAGCCCGTCATCTAGCTCGTGGGCGGATTGCACGCCTCGGCTGGCGTACAACTGGGCCAGCAGGGGGTGGGTGCCGGCTTGCTCAAGTTCTTGGGCTTTTTCGGGGTGCGGCGGGCGCAAAAGTATTTTCATGGCAGAGCGTCTCTCCATTGCTTTGCGCGTTGCATTTGCCAGCGGCGCCACCATGCCAGGGGCTGCTGGCTGCTCAATCTGGTGGTGCTCGATTGACACATCAGTATGTCGGCGGAGGGCTGGGCTTTGAGTTGATCGCCTAACCACGCGTCAGCTAGCAACCACGCTTCGCGCAGGTCTGGCGACAGCGCATACAAGTCAATCGTTTTGTATGGCCTGGGTGGCTTTGATGGTGAGACCCAAGGGCCCGCGCCATGGAACCAAATCGAGTTGACGGCGGCTTGCCTCTCAGCGGCACGGGCGTCGTGCACGGGGTGGTCGTAAAAAAGCATTTGCGCTTCATTTTGCAAACGCCGCAAGAGCCGGGTGGCCGCTGGGTCTTGGTGTATGTGGGGGAGGTGCTCGCTGAGTTCGATGTCTGCCATGCGAGCGGCGCTGGGACTCACCAGGTGTCTAAACACCTCACCGCGTGCCAGCCAAACCGTTGGCGAATGCCAGTGCAATTGAATACCGTCTTCAAGCGCCAGTGGCGCCAGTGCAGCCATGAGTGCTTGCGAGTGTTGGGCGTCGAGACGCAGTTGTGCGGGGTCATCCATGCGCACACCTGTCATGTTGATGTCCCAATGGCAGGGGCTGATCAGCGCCCAGTCTGCGCTTTTGTCTAGACCCGCTTGCTCCGCGTGCCATGCGCCCCATGGCGTTGGTGTACCTGGCGCCAATTGCCAACCCAGTGCTTGGGCTTGGGCGCGCTCTGCTGCGCAGAGCAAGTCGTCGCTCGCCGATGGTGTGCGCGCTTGTGTCCAGCGAGTTTCCAACGCGCGATTGAGGTGCGGCAATTCGAGGTCAGGCCCATGGGCTGGCCAGTCGGCATGGTTGACGATGAGCAGGGTGTTGGTTGCGGGGGGCTTCGCCATGCGCCAAGAATGCCACAATGTGGTCTTAAAAATTGGGTCAAGCGATGAATATCCCTTACGAAATTCGGATTGGTTGGCGCTACACACGGGCTTCTCGTGCCAGCCGGCGCAATGGTTTCATATCTTTTATCTCTGGCGTCTCAATGGCCGGTATTGGCCTTGGCGTCGCGGCATTGATTGTGGTGTTGTCGGTGATGAACGGGTTCCAGTCAGAGGTGCGTGACCGCATGCTCAGCGTGTTACCCCATGTCGAGATCACCCCCATGATGGCCAACGCCATGGACGACAGCGAAGCGGTGATGCAAGCCGCTTTGCAAACGCCTGGCGTGCTGGCGGCTGCACCTTATGTGCAAGCCCAAGCCTTGGTGGCCCGAGGCGACGCAACCACTGGCGTGATGCTGCGCGGCATCGACCCCGTGCTCGAGGCGGGGGTCACGGCACTGGCCAATGAGGACAATGGCGCCAATGGCAAGGCATTGCGCGCTTTGGTACCCGGTGGGTTTGGCGTCGTGCTTGGCGAGGGCTTGGCCCGCCAACTGCAGGTGCAGTTGGGTGACAAAATCACATTGGCGTTGCCCAGCGCCCAGCCCACACCTGTGGGTGTGATTCCGCGCTTCAAAGCCATGACCGTGGTGGGTGTTTTTTACTCGGGACACTTTCAGTACGACAACAGCTTGATTTACACCCACATCAGTGACGCCCAGCGACTGGTGCGTTTGTCGGGACCGTCTGGGGTGCAGCTGAAGCTGGCGGATTTGCACACAGCACCCAGCACAGCACGGCAACTCGATGTGGCTTTGGGTGAGGGCTACTGGGTGAGCGACTGGACGCAAAAAAACCGCAATTGGTTTGCCGCGGTGAAGGTCGAAAAGCGCATGATGGCCATCATCTTGACTTTGATCGTTGCGGTGGCCGCATTCAACCTGGTCAGCACGTTGGTGATGACGGTGACTGATAAGCAAGCCGACATTGCCATTTTGCGCACATTGGGCGCGACACCCAGGTCTATTTTGTGGGTGTTTGTGGTTCAAGGCGCGACGGTCGGCGTTTTGGGCACTCTCTTGGGCGGCGCCTTCGGCGTGCTACTGGCGCTAGAGGTTGGAACGGTTGTCGGTTGGATAGAGGCTTTGTTTCAGATTCAATTTTTGCCACAAGACATTTACCTGATCAGCCAGCTGCCCAGTGACCCCCACGCCGATGACATCGTGCCCGTGCTGATTACCTCGTTGCTTTTGTCGCTGCTGGCCACTTTGTACCCGAGCTGGCGCGCCAGCCGCACCCAACCTGCACAGGCTTTGCGTTATGAATGAAGCAATCATTGAAGCCCATGGCTTGACACAAACTTTCAGCGATGCTGGGCGCGATGTGGCCGTGTTGCGGGGCGTTGACATGAAAGTACACGCGGGTGAAGTGGTGGCTGTGATGGGGGTTTCAGGTTCTGGCAAGAGCACGCTGTTGCACCTGCTCGGTGGTTTGGATAAGCCAGCTGCTGGGCGTGTGCTGTGGTCGGGTCAAGACGTGCAGTCTTGGAGCCTGCATGAGCAAAGCAAGCGCCGCAACCACGTGCTGGGATTTGTGTACCAGTTTCACCACCTGTTGGCAGAATTCAAGGCGTGGGAGAACGTCGCGATGCCGCTGTGGATCAGGCGCCTGTCGCCGCAAGAGTCGCGTCAGCACGCGCTGGCCTTGTTGGCCCAAGTGGGTCTGGCTGAGCGTGCTGAGCACACCCCAGCTCAGTTGTCTGGCGGCGAGCGCCAGCGGGTGGCGCTGGCCAGAGCTTTGGCGGGGCGACCGCAGTGCGTGCTGGCCGATGAGCCGACGGGTAACTTGGATCGCGAAAGCGCGGCGCAGGTGTTTGACTTGATGGTGTCTCTGGCGCGCGGGTTTCAAACGGCATTTGTGATCGTCACGCATGACGCAACGTTGGCGGCACGTTGTGATCGCACCTTGTGCCTAGAGCAGGGCCAGTTGGTGACGCAGAGCGGCGCGCCCAAAGCCTTGTGATGCAAGAGGTCGCGCCTAGATGTGGGTAGATACGCATTGCCACTGGGATGCGCCAGAGCTGGCGCCAACCGCTTTGGCTCGGCGTACTTTGGCGCGTGAGCGCGGGGTGGCCTTGAGCGTGGTGCCAGCGGTGTCTGCGGCGACTTGGGCGTCAGCGCGGGATTGGGCCCACCACAATGGCGATGTGTATGCGCTGGGCATCCATCCCATGTGCGTGGCAGATGCGCAAGAAGAAGATTTAGAGCGGTTGAGCCAGGCGTTGCGTGAGCACCGTGATGACCCGCGCTTGGTGGCAGTGGGCGAAGTGGGGCTAGACGGCTTTGCTCCAAACCAAAGCAGCGGTGCTGCGTGGGATAAGCAGTGGCGCTTTTATGTGGCACAGCTGAAGCTAGCCAAGCAGTTTGATTTGCCTGTCGTGTTGCACGTGCGCTCTGCCGTCGATTGGGTGCTCAAGGGCTTGCGCCAAGTGGGTATCGATCATGGCATTGCCCATGCCTTCAATGGTAGCTTCGCGCAAGCGCTGGCGATGGCAGACAGAGGCATGATGATGGGCTTTGGCGGCGCCTGTACGTTTGATGGCGCCAAGCGTTTGCGCGCTTTGGCTCAAAAGTTGCCAGCTGAACAGCTGGTGATGGAAACCGATGGCCCAGATATTCCCCCTCAGTGGTTGTATGTGCCCAAATATTTGCGCGAACAGGGCCAAGCCCAGGGTCTGAACGCGTCCGACGAACTGCCAGCCATTGCGCGCGTGATTGCCGAGCTGCGCGGCATCCGTGTTGCAGAGTGGGCGCAGCAAACCACCGAAAATGCTGTTCGCGCGCTGCCACGCCTTCACCCATGGATGAACCATGTCAACTCCTGAAAATCCTGCTTCCATTGAGTCACCTGAACTGCCCGAGGTTTCGATTTCTGAGGACCGGGGCGTGCGATACCTGCATTTGGACTCACCCTGGGTACAGGGGGCCATGCGGATTCAGCGTCCACTGGACCTCGAATTGGAGTATGTGCGGCGCATGATGGGCTGGTTGCTGTTTGTGGAGCCTGACAGCGTCGCGGGTCGGCGTGCTGTGCAGCTGGGGCTGGGTGCGGCGGCGTTGTCTAAATTTTGCAGCGCCAAGTTGGACATGCGCACGACGGCGGTCGAAATCAACCCGCAGGTTTATGCCGTTTGTCGACAATGGTTCCAGTTGCCTGAGAACAGCGCCAAGTTCAATGTGGAGTTGGCTGACGCAGCCGCTTGGGTCAACGATTGCCCAGAGATCGGTGGCGTGGATTTGTTGCACATTGATTTGTACGACCACGAGGCCGCTGGACCGGTTCTAGATGACGCGGATTTCTATGGTAAATGTAAGCGCTTGCTAACGCCTGAAGGCGCGTTGGTAATAAACTTGTTTGGCCGCCATTCAAGTTTTCCACACAGCATGAGAGAACTCAGCTCAGTCTTCGAGCCCGAGTGTTTGTGGGCATTTGATCCCACGCGCGAAGGCAACACCGTGGTTATGGCCTTTGCGCAGCCGCCCAATCTGACCGCTGCGCTGGCCAATGCACGGGCTGCTCAGGTGCGCCATTACTGGGGCTTGAAAAATGGTGACTGGGTTCAGCGTTTGCGCACTTGGGAGCCCGCCTAGCCCTGTTAAGCTAGTGACCACTGAGGAATACCGCATGCAATTTCACCCGCACCGCATTCAACTTCACAACGAGGTTCATGCCCGACCACCAGAGCCCATCGGGGTGCCGGTGGTGGTCTCGCATTGGGTGATGTTCCTAGATGAAGTCTCGCGCCCGCGCTCGCAAGCGCATTTGACCGAGTTGCTGCAAAACCACCACATACCGGTCGACCCTTCGGCCACGCATGTCCGCGCGGACTTGGGCGCCTATCGACTGCGCTGGGAGATGCACACCGAGTTTGTGAGCTTCACGGTGATTCGCAGCCTGAACGGCGCGCATTGGGAGCCAGGCGCGCCCTTACCGACGGCAGCATCTGTGGTGCCGCAAGAGTGGTTGGCGCGCATGCCGGGCGAGTGCTTGTGCGCGATGCACGTCACGGCATTGCCAGAGTCGGCGCAAGACATGGGCAACGCGGTGCGCGCGACCTTGCAAGACGCTTCTTTGTCGGGGTCTTCGGTGGCCGATGGTCAAGCGATTGTGTTGGCTGACTTTGCGTTGCAGGCAGATGGGTTCACACAGACCTTGGTGCTGGTCAATGACATGAAGCCTCGGCGCTTGGGTCGCTTGATACAGCGCCTCTTAGAGATTGAGACCTACCGCATGGCGGCCTTGATGGGCTTGCCTGTTGCGCGGTCCAGCGCGCAACTGCTGAGCCACGGAGAGGCTGAGTTGGCCGAGCTAGCCCAGATGATTCGTTCAGCTTCGGTGGCCGATGAGTCTGATTTGCTGGATCGTTTGACCCGCTTGGCAGCGCAAGTCGAGGGGCATTACGCCAGCACGCACTCGCGGTTTTCGGCGAGCAGCGCCTATTTTGATTTGGTGCGCCAGCGCATTGCAGATTTGGTTGAGGTCAGGCTAGAGGGCATGCAGTCGATCAAAGACTTCATGGACCGGCGACTAAGCCCGGCGATGAATACCTGTGCATGGGCGATGCGGCGCCAGCAAAGTTTGAGCGAGCGCATCTCGCGCACCAGCAACCTCTTGAGAACCCGGGTCGAGATTGAGCAACAAGACGCCAGTCAGGGTCTGCTGCACGCCATGAACCAGCGCCAAGGTTTGCAGCTGCGACTGCAGTCCACAGTGGAGGGGTTGTCCATCGCCGCCATCACCTATTACATGTCTGGCCTGGTGGGCTATTTGGCCAAAGGTGCCAAGCCATTGGGATGGCCATTGAGCGTGGATGCCACGGTGGCGATAGCGGTGCCCACCATTGCTGTGGGCATGTGGTGGTTCTTAAGGCGCTTGCATCGGCGCATTTATGCTGGCGATTGACGCGGTCTAGTCATGCGAGCTAAGGTCACCATACCCATTCAGTCCGACAGTGCTTGGCGAGGCACATCAGATTGCCTGAATTGTGGCGTGCGTGAGTCGGTTTTGTTCGCCGATTTGACGCCTCAAGACTTTGAGCAAATCCACGCTCCCATTGACGACTTGGAGTACAGCCCTGGCACCACCTTGCAATCCAGAGGGGCCGCGGCGGCCAGTGTGATGACCCTGCGCGCGGGCAGTGTCAAACTGGTGCGTGGCACCATCGATGGACGCCAGCGCATTGTTCGGGTCTTGCGTGTGGGTGATGTGATTGGCCAAGAAGCACTGGTTGGCGGCTGCTACGAAAACGATGCCGTGGCGCTGACCAATGTCAAGGTGTGCCGCATCCCCTTAGAGGTGATACACCGTTTGGTGGAGTCCACGCCCAGCATGCATCAGCGTTTGATGCAAAAGTGGCATCAAAGCCTTCAAGATGCAGACGATTGGTTAGCCGACCTCAACTTTGGCAACGCGAGGCAGCGCTTGGCGGGCTTGATTCGCAAAATGCGCTCGAGCGCCGATCCCAGCGTGGTGACGCTCTTTTCGCGCGAGGACATGGGCGCCATGCTCGACCTGAAGCTCGAGACCGTCTCGCGCACCCTCAACGCCTTTGTGCGCGAGGGCATACTTGAGCCCCTTGATAAATCGGGGCGCTTGTACCGCATCGCCAACGCGCAACGGTTGAGCGACCCCGAGTGAGCTTGAACACGCGCAGCCGAACTTGGGGGTTGGCCTTTGCCATGGCAGGTGCCATCGGCTTCAGTGGCAAAGCCATATTGGTCAAGCTGTCTTACCTGTACGGCGTCGATGCGGTGCAAACCATTTTTTTTCGCATGGCACTGGCCTTGCCCTTTTTCATAGGCTTAGCGTGGTGGGCGGGTCGTGGCCAAGCCCGATTGACAAGCCGACAAGGGTGGATGGTGCTGAGCTTGGGGTTTTCGGGCTACTACTTGGCCAGCATGCTCGATTTCTTGGGCCTGCAATACATCACCGCTAGCCTAGAGCGTTTGATTTTGTACATCACACCCACCATCGTGATCCTGATTACTCGGTGGCGCTTTGGCCGCCAAGCCCCTGCCGCACAGTGGGTGGGTATGGCCATCAGTTACATCGGTGTGCTGCTGGTTTTTGGTCACGAGCTGAGTCTTGATGGCTGGAGCACGGCTTGGGGCGGAACCTTGGTGTTTTTGAGCACCCTGAGTTATGCCTACTACTTGATTTACAGCGGCGAGGTGGTCAAAGAGCTGGGCTCGATGCGTTTGGTTGGATGGGCCTCAAGCGTGGCGTGCGTGTTTTGCATGATCCAGTTGCCTATCGTGCACCCCTTGAGCGCGCTGGTTGTGCCCTGGGAGGTTCTCGGCTTGGCGGCCATCAATGCACTTTTTTGCACGGTGGCGCCGGTGCTGTTAATGATGTTGGGGATCGAGCGCATTGGCGCTGGCCTGGCTTCGCAGGTAGGCATGATTGGTCCCATTAGCACGATTGCGCTGGGCATACTGATTTTGGGTGAGCCGTTCAACGCGTGGATTGGCGCAGGCACAGTGATGGTGATCGCTGGCGTGACGTGGGCGTCAATGAGTGCCAAGCGTTCCACCCCCAAAGCCACCCGTGAAGCCCAAGCCTAATCGCTTGGTCGCCATGACTGGGTGTTGACTCAGGCGTTTTCGCGTGGTCTAGAGGTGATCCAAATACCCGTCAGGATGCAGCCAAATGCGACGTAATGAAACCAATGCGGCGCTTCTTTGAGCGCAAAGGTTGACATCACCGCCGCAAACACCGGTGTGAGGCTCGCGAAGAACACGGCAATGTTGGGGCCAGCCCGCGACACGCCCAAGCCCCAGCAACGGTAAGCAATCAAGGCGGGCGCCACACCCACGTATATCAGCGCCAGCCACACGCCTGTGTCCCAGGTCATTTGTGGCACAGGTCCACCCAAGGCGGGTAAGACCCACCACTCAGCCGCTGTGGCAATGCCAGACCAGCCAATCCCAATGACCATTTGAATCCACAAAAATGGAGCCCAATGCGCACTGAGTTCGCTTTGTGCGGGGGTGGGTTTGGCCAGTAGCCAACTGTAGGTGGTCCACCCCAGAGTGGCGAGCAACATCCACGCGTCTCCGGGGACAAGTTGAATGGACAATAAATTGCTGACATCGCCTCGGGACAGCACCAGCGCGACGCCACACAACGTGAAGCCCACCGCGATCAAGCTGTGGGCCTTGATGGGCACATTGAAAAACAGCCGACCCGCCAACAGCATCCAAAACGGCATGATGCTGGCAACCAGCGTGACGTTGATGGGGGTCGACGTGTTCAGGGCCAAGTACTGAAACGAGTTGTAAGAGAACATGCCGGCCAACGCCAGTGCCATCAGGCGGGGCAGGGCCTGTAGCACCAAGGCCCGGTGATGCCAAATTCGCCAGCCCAAAGGCGCCAAAATAGCGGTCGCAATCACCCACCGCAGCATGTTGAGGGTCATGGGCGGCACTTGTTGGTTCATCAAGCGACCAACGATGGCGTTGCCCGCCCAAGTCAGGGGTGGGATAAGCAAAAGCGCCGCTGTGGCAGGGGTAAGGCGTTGATTCATTGAGCCACTGTAGCGCGAAATTCGGCTGCGCCGAAAACCAGACGGCTGTTTCTGATTCAGCATGGCTCGATCTCGTCGGTCGAATGGGTCCGATTGGTACTTGGGTAGGGGCCAAATTGCAGTGAAAATGGAAGCAGAAATGGTGAGATGGGTGAGGTACAAAGAAGCGATAAGACATCAATTCTGCGGGCTTCTGGTGGCGACACACGTTGTCACAAAGACTCTGGCATGATGCAAAGCGCTGCGACCCCAAGAGGGATCGTTAACCCTTTTTAAATGGAGATCGTTATGCCAAAAGTAAATGCCATTCAAATCAATGGACACGGCGGTGCAGATCAATTGAAGTGGACCCAAGTTGAAGTCGGTGACCCGGGCGCGGGTGAAGTGTTGATTCGCCACGAGGCCGTTGGCTTGAACTACATCGATGTGTACCACCGCATGGGTTTGTACCCACTGCAGATGCCCAGCGGTATCGGCATGGAGGGTTCAGGTGTGGTGGAGGCCGTTGGTGAAGGCGTCTCTCATGTCCAGCGCGGTGACCGTGTGGCTTACGCCGCCAACCCGCCCGGTAGTTACGCAGAGATGCGCGTTATGCCTGCGATGAATGTATGCCAGTTGCCTGATGCCATCGACTTTGACACCGGTGCCGCGATGATGCTCAAGGGTTTGACGGCCCAGTACTTGCTCAAAAAAGTGCGTCCTGTTGAGGGGCTTGAGCCTGGTGACCACGTTTTGTTTCACGCGGCCGCAGGTGGTGTTGGTTTGATTGCGTGTCAGTGGGCAAAAGCGCTGGGCCTCCAATTGATTGGTACGGCAGGCTCTGACGCCAAGTGCGCACTGGCCAAAGAGCATGGCGCGGAACACGTGATCAACTACAACACCCAGGACTTTGTAGCCGAGGTGAAAGAGATCACGGGTGGTCGAGGCGTTAAGGTGGTGTATGACTCAGTAGGTAAAGACACGTGGGAGGGCTCACTCAGCTGCCTGCGTCCATTTGGCCTGATGGCTAGCTTTGGCAATGCCTCAGGTCCCGTGCCTCCGTTTGCACCAGGCGGATTGGGCCCCAAAGGCTCTTTGTATTTGACGCGTCAGACGCTCTTTACACACATCTCGAGCCGCGAGGCCACCCAAGCGATGGCCAATGATTTGTTCGAGGTCGTGCAGTCGGGTCGCGTGATGATCGACATCAATCAGCGCTATGCCTTAAAAGATGCTCAAAAGGCCCACGAAGATCTAGAAGCACGCAAGACGACAGGCTGCACCATTTTGACGGTCTGAGTCAGCGCAGGCAGGCAGCCGGCGCTGTTGGCTGCAGGGCTGCGCGCTTGAGTTCAGAGGGCACCCCGTGTGCCCTTTATTTTTTGACGACGGCGTAGCGCTCTAGGGTTGTGGCACGCGCTTGTGCATGGTCGACGATGGGCATGGGGTAGTCCTTGCCCAACGTGATGCCTGCGGATTGAAGCTCCATGGGCTTGGCTAGCCAGGGAGCATGGATATCCGCAGCGCTGAGCCCTTCAAGCTGCGGTAAGTAGCGTTTGATGAATTGGCCTTTGGGGTCGAACCGCTGGCTTTGGGTGATGGGGTTAAAAATGCGAAAGTAGGGTTGTGCGTCGCATCCACTGGATGCCGCCCACTGCCAGCCACCGTTGTTCGCCGCCAAGTCGAAATCGAGCAGCTTCTCGGCAAAATAGCGCTCACCCCAGCGCCAATCAATGCCCAAGTCTTTGGTTAAAAAGCTAGCGACCACCATGCGCAAACGGTTGTGCATATAGCCGCTTTGGTTGAGTTGGTGCATGGCGGCATCGACCAATGGGTAGCCTGTTTGTCCATCGCACCAACGCTGAAAAGCCTTTTTTGCAGCGGCTCCGTGCTCCCATTGAATGCGGTCGTACTCGGGCTTGAAGGCCTGTGTGGCCGCATGGGGGAAGTGTTCCAGAATTTGTTGATAGAAGTCGCGCCAAACCAACTCTGACAACCAGGTGGCTGCCCCCTCAGAGCCTGCCTCTGCCCTTGGCCACGCCAACCGAACCAACTCGCGAACAGAGACGGTGCCAAAGCGCAGATGCATGCTCAAGTAGGAAGGGCCTTTGATCGCCGGAAAATCGCGCGCCGCCTGGTAGTTGTCCATGCGTTTGACGAAGTCTTGCAGCAAGGCTTGTGCACCCGAAGTGCCGGTCTGAATATGCAGCCGGGTCAAATCAATGGGCTCAAAACCCATTTCTTCTAAGCTGAACATGCGCGAGCCTAGCCGAAGCGAGCTGGGCAATGCAGCGGGTGGAGCCGCCAGAGATGCGGCGAACTTTTCAGTCTGGTAGGCCTTGCAGTGAAATGGCGTGAGAGCCTTGAGCCAAGCCTTTTTGTAGGGTGTGAACACCGTGAATGGCCGACCCGCTTGGGTCAACACCTCATCGCGCTCAAAGATGACGTGGTCTTTGAAGGTGTGCAACATGATGCCTTCGTGGGCGAGGGCTCCCAATGCCAAGGCGTCCCGCTGCTTGGCTTGTGGCTCGAAATCGTGGTTGGTGAAAACCGCTTCGACGTGCAAATGTTTGGCCATTTGGGTGATGCGGTCGACGCCGGGCCCGTGAGCGACGATGAGCTCTGAGCCATGCTTTTGCAAATCTGCTTGCAGCTCTTGCAGACTGGCGTGAATAAAACTCAGGCGGCGATCGTTCGCAGGCAGCGGATCCAGTATGTCGGTGTCAAAGACAAAGCCGCAATACACCTGCTCACAGGTTTTTAGTGCGTGATACAGGGCCGCGTTGTCGCTGAGGCGAAGGTCTCGGCGCAGCCAAACCAGGCCTTTGGCGTAATGATGGGGTGGGCGTGGTGTCATGGTGCGGGAAAACTCAGTTATCGCTCTAAAATCGTGGCATGACCACAGATTCTGCCTCGATTGACCTGACCAATCATTTTTTGATTGCCATGCCCGGGTTGGAGGACGGCTTTTTTGGCGGCAGCGTCGTCTTTGTGTGTGAGCACAACGACAAGGGTGCACTGGGGCTGGTCATCAACCGGCCCAGCGACTTGGTGTTGCCAGAGTTGCTTGAGCGCATTGACATGAGTTGCGGGCGCGATGACTTGCACACTGCTCGGGTTTTCGTTGGCGGGCCCTTGCAGACCGAGCGCGGATTTGTGTTGCATGACCGCATGGGCAAGGGTGACGAGTCCGCTTACACCTCAGCCATGGTGGTGAGCGATCAGCTTGAGATGACCACCTCTAAGGACGTTCTAGAGGCCATTTCTGACGGCGCAGGGCCGCCTCGTGTGTTCATCTCGCTGGGCTATTCTTCTTGGGCCCAGGGCCAACTCGAGTCCGAGTTGGCAGAGAACAGCTGGCTAACGGTCGCTGCCGAGCCCAGCGTGATCTTTGACACCCCAGTTGAGGGGCGCTACCACAAGGCCATGGCCTTGCTGGGGCTGGAGCCTTGGATGATCAGTCCGGGTGCGGGGCATGCGTAGTGGCGAGTTTGCTCAAGGCTCACCCTGCCAATGCAAGCGAGAAGCTGGCGCAATGCATGCAGTTTCTGGCATTTGATTACGGCGAAAAGCGAACTGGCGTGGCGGTGGGTAATCGCCTCACGCAGAGCGCCACGCCCCAAAAAACCATCGCTGCAGTGGGTGACGAACGTTGGCGTTTGGTTGCGGCATTGGTTCAAGAATGGCAGCCGCAGGCACTGGTGGTGGGCGTGCCCTTTCATCCAGATGGCGCCCCGCATGAAAACACAGATCGAGCGCAAAAATTCGCGCGCCAGTTGCATGGGCGCTACGGCTTGCCCGTGTTTGAAGTCGATGAACGCTACACCAGCACAGAGGCGCACGCCTTGGGCGCAAAAGATGCCGATGCGGGCGCTGCGTGTTTGATACTTGAGCAGTTTTTGAGGAGTGACAAGTGAGGCAAGTTTCTCAGGCCGATTTCGACGCAGAGGCACTCTATGCAGTGCTCAAAGAACAGCTCGCACAAGGTTGGTCGGACCTAGGCGAGCGGGTGTGCTTGGTCGGCATTGCCAGCGGTGGCGCCTGGGTTGCCCAGCGACTGCACGCCGAGTGGGGTTTGCCGGGCGAGGTTGGCATCATTTCATCGAGCATGCATCGCGATGACTTTGCACAACGCGGCTTAGCGGCTTCGTCGATGCAGACTCGGTTGCCGTTTGACGTGGAAGGTGCCACGGTCGTTTTGGTCGACGATGTCTTGCACACAGGGCGCACACTGCGTGCTGTTCTGAATGAGTTGTTTGATTACGGTCGACCCGCTCGGGTTGCGTTGGCGGTGTTGGTTGACCGAGGCGAGCGGCAGCTCCCCGTGGCGGCCGATTGGGTTGCTCAGGTGCACGAGTTGCCAACCAACGTGGTGTTGAGTTTGAGCCGCTCAGATGATGGCAGGTTTGCCTTTGAGGTGGAGGAAGCATGATGCAGCGCAAGAACCCGCAACTCAATCAACATGGCGAGTTGATTCACTTGCTTTCGACTGAAGGCTTGGGAAAAGACAACACCTTAAAAATTCTCGATACCGCGAAGAACTTTGTCAGTGTGAGCGATCGCGACGTGAAGAAAGTCCCCCTGTTGCGGGGCAAGAGCGTGTTCAACTTGTTTTTTGAGAACAGCACCCGCACCCGGACGACTTTTGACATTGCGGCCACTCGCTTGTCTGCTGATGTGGTCAATCTTGACATTGCGCGCAGCTCCACCAGCAAGGGGGAAAGCCTTCTAGACACCATAGACAACCTAACGGCTATGGCTGCAGATGTGTTTGTGATGCGGCACTCTGAGTCGGGTGCGCCATACCTTGTGGCCCAACACGTGCCTCCACATGTGCACGTGATCAACGCTGGTGATGGCCGGCACGCGCACCCCACGCAAGCGCTGTTAGACATGTACACCATTCGGCACTTCAAAGGTGAGGTGCACAACCTCAGTGTTGCCATCGTGGGGGATGTTCTGCACTCGCGCGTCGCTCGCTCAAACATCCATGCGCTCACGACCTTGGGTTGCCCCGATATCCGTGTCGTGGGTCCCCGAACGCTGGTGCCCGCCGATATAGAACACATGGGCGCACGGGTTTGCCATACCCTTGAAGAAGGCATCAGAGACGCCGATGTGGTCATCGCGCTGCGTCTACAAAATGAGCGCATGAGCGGTGCATTGTTGCCCTCAGCGCAAGAGTATTTCAAACACTTTGGTCTCACGCCAGAGCGCATGCAGTGGGCGCGATCAGACGCCATCGTGATGCACCCGGGGCCTATCAATCGTGGCGTCGAGATTGACTCTGCGGTCGCTGATGGGCCTCAGGCTGTGATTTTGTCGCAGGTTACGTTTGGCATCGCGGTGCGCATGGCGGTGATGTCCATCGTCGCAGGTAACGAGGGGTGAACATCATGAAGTTGTTGATTCAAGGCGGGCGAGTCATAGATCCTCAAAGTGGGCGAGACGAAATCGCCGATGTGGCCATTGGCGCAGGGCGCATTGTCGCCATTGGTTCGAACGCGCAGGGCTTTGAAGCTGACCGCACCATTGATGCAACGGGTTGCTGCGTATCACCAGGCTTGATTGACTTGTGCGTGCGACTGAAAGAGCCCGGCTATGAGCACGAGGGTATGCTCGAATCCGAAACGGCAGCGGCTGTTGCAGGTGGGATCACGTCGCTGGTTTGCCCACCCGATACCGACCCTGTACTCGATGAGTCGGGCTTGGTTGATATGCTGAAGTTTCGTGCTGAACGCATGAACGCCGCCCGGGTGTTTCCGCTGGGTGCGGTGACCCGTGCCCTGCAGGGCGAAGTCTTGACAGAGATGGCCCAGCTACATGGGTCTGGGTGCGTGGGTTTTTCTCAGGCCGAGAAGCCCATCGCCAATACGCAAGTGCTTCAGCGTGCGATGCAATATGCGGCGACGTTTGGCTTTGCGCTGTGGTTGCGCCCTCAAGACGCATGGCTGGGCAATGGGGTGGCGGCCAGTGGACCACTGGCCACCCGCATGGGGCTGGCCGGGATTCCGGTGGCCTCTGAGGTGATTGCGCTGCACACCTTGTTCACTTTGCAGCGCAGCACGAGGGCGCGCTTGCATTTGTGCCGCATCAGCAGTGCGGCTGGCCTCGAACTGGTGCGTCAAGCCAAGGCCGAGGGCTTGCCAGTGACTTGTGATGTCAGTGTGCATAACCTGCACCTGATTGATGTGGATTTGGGGTATTTCGACAGCCGTGCGCATTTGACCCCACCATTGCGTCAGCACCCTGATCGCGAAGCGCTGCGCAAAGGCTTGGCCGATGGCACCATCGATGCCTTGGTCAGTGACCACAATCCCGTTGAGGCAGACGCCAAGGCGCAGCCTTTTGCAGAGTCCGAGGCGGGGGCTTCGTCTGTTGAGCTGCTCTTGAGCTTGTCACTGAAATGGGCCCACGATTGCGGCCTCTCTGTGCAAGACGCCCTGAGGGTTTTGACGAATGGACCTGTGTCGGTGTTGGGTGACGACTTGGGGAGCCTGCAATCCAGCGTCGGGCAATTGGTTGAAGGCGGCGTCGCAGATTTGTGCGTGTTTGACCCCAACGCTAGCCGCATCACCGAGGGCCGGCAGTTGCGCAGCCAAGGCAAGTTCACACCATTTGAGGGGGTCGAGCTGTTTGGCCAAGTGCGCTGCACGATCGTCAATGGTCAGCTGGCATATGTCAGCTGAAACAAGCTGGTGAAGCACCAGGCTGGTCTCAGTCGGGCTCAGGCCTTGTGGCGGTGTGTACAGGCCATTGGCCTTGTGCTGCAAGGGTTGTGGACGATTCAGCGAGAGTTTGAGCGCGCCACGCCATTGCAACGCGAGGCACACATCAAAGCTTGGTCGCAGTCGGTGTTGAGGGTGTTTGGGGTTGATTTGGTTGTGCGCGGTGCGGCCAACGCCCCGGTGTCCGGGTTGGTGGTTGCCAATCACATCAGCTGGCTTGATATTTTGGTCATCAACGCCGCGCTACCCGTTCGTTTCGTCTCTAAGTCAGAAGTCAAAAACTGGCCCTTGCTTGGCAAATTGGTGGTCAATGCGGGGACGCTGATGATCGAGCGGGCCTCAAGGCGGGACGCCATGCGTGTGGTGCACCACATGGCAGATGATTTGCGCCTTGGCCACCGCGTCGCGATTTTCCCAGAGGGGACCACGCATGACGGCAGTGCGGTGTTGCCGTTTCATGCCAACTTGATTCAGGCTGCGATTGCGGCGCCTTGCGAAGTCACGCCTGTGGGTCTGTCCTATTGGCAAGCCAATGAGCCGAGCGCCGCGCCACCGCGCAAGTCCAGCGCAGCCGCTTTTGTTGGCGAGATGTCATTGGTAGAGTCGGTCTGGACGGTGTTGCGCCAAGGGCCCATTCAGGCCGTGGTGAACTGGGGCGAGTCACAAACGGCGCAAGGGCGTGATCGCCGTGCATGGGCAATCGACCTGCGTTCGGCTGTGGCTGAATGCGCATACAGCCAAGCACTGCCGCCGCACTGAGCATCTCGCGTCAGCGGCAGTGCTGGGTGCGTTTGTGCGCAGCCTTAAGGTTTGCGCTTGCTCTCGAGGTACTGCGCAAACAGTGGTGCGTTGGCTTTGCGCTCTTCATTGACCCGTTGCACGCTCTCGCGCTCAGCCAGTTTGGTCATGTAGGCCTTGATGGGAAGGGCTGCCAAATAGTCCTCACCGTAGATTTTTTTGGTCGCCGAGCTGATCAGGGGGAAGTGCGTCACAGCCGCACAATCGGCGATCGTGAACTCTTCGCCAGCGATGTAGGGCGAAAACTTGGCGAGTTGCGCAAACGCCGCTATGTTTTTCTTGAGCTGCTTGCCAACCTTAGCTTTGGCCGAGTCACTCACAGTGCCTCCAAAGAACGCTTCGGTGTATAGGTTTCGCGCAACCAACTCCAAGTGCAAGTCCAGATACTGAACCAACTCGCGCACCTTGGCTGCTGCAAATGGGTCAGCGGGTAACAACCGTGGCTCGGGGACGCGCTGCTCAAGGTATTCCAAAATAATGGTCGACTCGCTGAGCGCACCTTGCTCTGTGATCAGGTAGGGCACTTTCCCCAGCGGTGAACTTGCTGGGTCGGTTTCGCCCACCCAAGTGAGAGATTCTTTGAAGGGAATGTTTTTCTCTATCAAGGCCAATTTAACCTTGTTGTGGTAATTGCTACCTGCAAATCCGCATAGCTCAAGCATCGTTTCACTCCTAGTGGTGTTTCTGCGGTCATGATGCCTTAGGATCGATACAGCCTGTGTGCCAAGGATGACATTTGAGCAGGGTATCAGCGTGACCGATAATAGGACTATGAATTGGATGCGTCGCAACCGTTGGCAGGCTTGGTGGGTCATGGGCTGGCTCTTACTGAGCGTGGCCGTGGCCAATGCAACGCCTTGGATGTCTGGCGGTGGCGCTTTGGTTTGTTCTGCGCAAGGCGTCCAGTGGGTGCCAGCCAGCGCGGACCGCCATGCGACCACCTCGCAACATGCAACGTGGCAGTGCAGTGCCTGTTTGCCCTTTGTCTCGACCCCGCCTCAGATCCATGATTTGACGCTCGTGTCGCCGGCAGCAGTTGGTGCTGTGGCGACGCAACGGGTCGACTTTGCACAGCCCAATTTCATGCGCCAACGGGCGCGTGGCCCTCCCTCTGTCGTCTGCTAAATCCATCATGTCCGTTTGGATCTGGCTCAGCCTTGATCCATCGTGGCAAGTGCATTTACACCGCGTCCGATCTTGGTTTGGTTCAGCTATTGCCAGTTGCAGACACCGGTTTCATTGATTAGTTGACAAAGGATTTCTAATGTTGATTCAAAAACGCATGGCGGCAATGGCCGTAGCAGGCCTGTTCTCGGTGTTTTCTAGCGTGGCGCAAGCGCAAGACCCTGTGCAAGTTGGAGAGCCCTGGGTGCGAGCCACAGTGGTTGGACAGAAAGCGACAGGCGCATTCATGACCCTCAAGACCAACGCGGATTGGCGCTTGATTGCCGCTGACTCTCCGATTGCGGGGGTGACACAAGTTCATCAAATGAGCATGAAAGGTGGCGTGATGCGCATGAGCGAGGTGGAGGGTGGTTTGGCCTTACCTGCAGGTGAAACCGTGACCTTGAAGCCTGGCGGCTACCACATCATGCTCATGGACCTCAAGCAACCTGTTCAGGCGGGGGATGCGGTCGATCTGACCCTGACGCTGCGTGCCACAGATGGTCGCCAACACACGGTTTCGGTGCAAGCACCAGCGGTGTCTTTAGGCAGTGCAGCCGGCGCTGGCAAACACGGGCACACCATGGGCGGGCACAAGCACGCCGACTGATGGCAAAACGTTGAAAAGACCCAGCGCGTTGGTTGAGCGCGCCGGGTCTTTGCGTGCGCGTTGAGTTGGCAGCAATTCGACAAGGGAATGGTGATGGATGGCACGCGTCACCGGTGCTCCAATTGGCTTGACAGCTCGCAGCGGTTGAATAGATCCAGAGAAGCGTGAAATTCACAATGAGTAGTATTAAAGAGTTATAATATTAAATATATATAACTAATTATAATTCTATAATGTAGGTTGATTGACTCAACCAAGTTGAATGATCCGCGGTCACTTCAAAGGCGTTAGTTTTGACACCCGTGGATTTACTTTAGCCCGATATTTGATAGGTAACACATGGGACTCTTTTCTTTTCGCCGTTTCGCACCGCTATGCCTGTGGGGTTCATTGATCGCCTTCAGCGGTACAGCACAAGCCATAGAGCTGATGACCACGACGGACGGTACTACTTTCAGGGTGGTTTTGAAGAATGAGGGCAGCGACTGTGGCATGACCATCCATATGGGAGACGGCTCAAGCATCCCGGTGGCGTTGTGGTCTGGTAAGAACAATATCGTTGAACATCGCTATTCGAAACCAGGTAGCTACGACGTCAATGCAAAGCCAGCCAAAGTGGCCACGAAGTCTAGTACCCTGCCGGGCTGTGCGCGTGGTTTTTCTCTGCAAGCCAGCGTCCGCTCTGCAGTGAGTGCTGACGCTGATGCCAAGACTTCCATTCCAGCATCAAGCAAAAGCCTTAATTTTTATGTGAAGTCAGCTGAGCCAGGGCTAGAAATATTGAAGCGCTTGGATGGCGCTTTGGTTTTCCAAGATCCCCAGTTGCTGCCGATCGCGTTGGACTACTGCATCATCAAGCGCAGGTCGACTTTTACCGAACAAGATGAGCTTGCATTGGACAAAGTGGTCGTCAACGAAATTCGGGGCTTGCTCAAGACATTGCAGGCTTCACCCGATCGGGACCTCAGGCCAGTCACGTGCGTTCAGTCTAGTCAAAATGTGATCAGCTTAGACCCCCGGCCGGCCTTCGTGGTCATCGAGGCCGATTTAGCCGTCGAAGCCGCAAGTATCCAAGGTTGGCAAGAATATCTGTTGGCCCAAAACTTGGGCGGGGACAGAGTCACAGCGGGCATGGCTGTTGCATTGCGCGAGGAAAGAGTCGAGCGAATCAGCATGGCGCAGCGCCAGCAGCTTTTCAATGGGTTGGCCGCCAGCGGATCTCAAACGCACTTGGCAGCGATCAGCCTGCGGTATCCCATTTACCGTGGTGCGTTGCGCGTCTGCTCTCGCCAGCTTTCCGTTGAAGGTGAGCAAGCTGCGCTGGGCTACTTGGCTACGGATAGCCTGCCACTCTCCCAAGACTTCATAGTCGCGGCTGCCGTGGTGAATGCCACCATCGACCGAGCCAGTCCGATCACCCAAACCTATAAAGACTTGAACGCCTTGTACTTAGAGTGGCAGCAAGACCCCTCGGTGTGTCACGTGTTGATCGACTATCCCGAGCAGCTCCAAGAATTCATTCAAGCGACCAGCAAAAAATTTCCTCTCAAATACGAGCTCAATCCCGTCACCGAGGTTTCAGTGTTGCGAGCCCAACGCGCCGAGCAGCTGGGCTACAAATCGCTGGCGGATATGGATTTTGGCAACCGAGTGATGGCCTCACCTGCTCAGCTCAGCGACTTGTCAGCCTATGACGTGACTGAGCAGGTCAGCTACGAGATGGTTGTCAAACGCATGAATCAAGCGAGGTATTCGCTTGCGAGAGACGCTGGCACTGTTCTGAGCTTTCTTGATGATGAGCTACAGGCCAAGCAGTCGCGCACCACGGCCGTTGCGATCAAGAAAAAGCGCGACCGCGCACTAGCGATCGAAGCCAAGAAGCGGCGCCAGGCTGAAGCCAAGGCGCGGGCGCTAGAGGCGAAAAGGCATCCGTACTATGCAGTGCTCTCATGCGAGCTTGGGGACGACGCTTACGATATTTTGGGTTGTTTTGCGGCCTCAGGTACCGCAGGTAGAGACACCACCATCAAAGTCATTGTTACCGGTGTTGAGCGCGAGTATCAGTTAGACGAAATTGCCAACAATGGCGTTGGCACAGTGACCAACGCGGGATTGCAAATCAAGCTGAGCCCTAAGTTCTATATCCAAGCCCAAAACGCAAGTGAATCATTCGTCCTGCGCTTGCGGATCTACCAAACCGTGAACAACAGTTTGGTTAGTGAAAAATTGGCGCCCGCCCAATACCGAGTCGTCAGCTACAGGCGTTGATTCAAGCGCACCTTTGGTTTAATACAACCGCGCTTGCACTTTGGTGGCCCAAGTACCTTGACCCAGTGAGGGTATTGAAGCCCTTCACTGGCCCACGCGGAGCTGCTGGGCTTGACTGTCCGCAGGTTACCAATAGGCTGGCTCTTGGAAGGGTTTGACGCAACTTGGACCACTCAGCTGACCAAATCCGTTTCGATTCAGGGTTTGTGCCTGCCAGCCCATAGGCATAGACAAGGGCATTGGGGCAGGAATCTGACTTTCATCAACCGGTAGAAATCCAACCTTCGAGTAATACGCTGGGTCCCCATACGTCACGAGCATATCGACGCCTTGCTCCGCCATTTTGCCGATGACATGCTTGATGAGTTCCTGTCCATATCCCTTACCTTGAAAAGCAGGATCGACAGCCACGGGTGCAAGCATTTCCACATGAAAGTCTTGGTCAAAACTCAGCCGAGTTGTGAAGACAGATCCGACGGTGCGGTCATGCTGGATCACCACGAAACACGAGGCACTCGAAGTGCCTGAGATATCCCAAAGCTCAGAGGTGAGTTTCCGCAGCTGCTCCCCTTCAGACTGACCCTCTGCAACTGTGAACGCCTCCGTAAAAAGCGCTATCACCGCCAATTGGTCCGTGGCGCGTGCTTCCCTGATTTCAAGACCCACTGAACGCTCCTTGGTTGAATTAAAAATTAACTCGATGGGTTCATTGGAGCATGCCATCAACAACCTTGGTCATCATCGGATGATGCCGGACTCTGCACCCAAGCAACCGCCAAATTGGAAGCCATTGGCCGCGTGCACTGAAAGAGAAAATAATCGCGAAGGCGGCAGATGGGGTTGGGCCATCGCAGGCACAAGACACCTCTGCACAGGCGTGCCAGTTGGCTTGGTCCCCTCGACAGGAATCGAACCTGTATCTAGCGCTTAGGAGGCGCTCGTTCTATCCATTGAACTACGAGGAGATGCCCAAATGGTAACAGCACACCTTGAGGCTCAAGGGCTGAGTGGCCAAAAAAAACCGCCGGCACAGGCCGGCGGTTTGATCAGGTCATGATGTGACTACATCAATTACTTAGGACCATAGATAGGACCAAACAGCTCCCATGACTTGCCGGTCCAACGAGCCAATTGCTTGTTCTCGACTGGATAGAAATCGGTGGGTGAGGTCTTGACCTTGATGCCTGGCATCAATACGCCAACTTCCATATCGAGGTTGGCTGCTTGCTTCATGATGTTGGCGCGTGACAAGTCGTCGCCGGCTTGCTTCAGCACTTGAATCATGGTGATGGCGTGTGCATAGCCCGTCACATACAAGTTGTTTTTGATGTTGGCGTCAGGCATGTACTTGGCCAACCAGGCTTTGTACTCTTGGAAGCCCTTGTTGGATTCCCACTGAGGGTCGGTAGGGTCCATCAAGTAAGCACTGGTGATGCAGCCGATGCAGTTTTCTGCACCAGCGGGGATCATCACAGAGCCAGCAGAGCTTGACACAGAGTTCAAGTAGTGCGTGGGCTTCCAGCCCATTTCAGCAGCCTTCTTGATCGCCTGAGCAGCAAACTTAGGTGTCGTCACGTTGAAGAACGTGTCGGCTCCGGCAGCCTTCAGGGCAACCATTTGGTTGTCGACGCTGGGGTCGCTGGTTTCGTAGCTGGCGGCAGCCACGATCATGCTCTTTTTAGCGCCTAGGCCGTCTTCCAAGCCTTTGAGGTAGTCCTTGCCGTAGTCATCGTTTTGGTACAACACACCGATCTTGGCGTTGGGGTTGGTTTCCAAAATGTGGCTTGCGTAGATCTTGCCTTCGGCTTGGTAGTTAGGCTGCCAACCCATGGTCCATGGGTGCCCTTTGGGGTCGCCCCACTTGGTCGCACCAGTTTGCACGAACAGCATGGGCACTTTCTTGGAGTTCAAGTACCTGTGGACAGCTGAGTTGGTGGGGGTGCCGAGACCACCGAAAATCAATGCCACTTTTTCTTGCTCAACCATTTTGCGAACTTGCTCAACGGTTTTGGGGGGCGAATAGCCGTCATCGAGTGAAATGAAGTTGATCTTGCGACCATTCACGCCACCGTTGTCGTTCACATACTTGAAGTACGCAGTGAACGCCTGACCGATTGCGCCGTACGCAGAGGCCGGACCAGAGTAAGGCATGTGGTTACCGATTTTGATTTCGGTATCTGTCACACCGGGGGCATTTTTGGCTGCAAGAGCGGCGGTGCTGCTCAGTGCAAGTGCAGCGCCTACCGCGACGCTGGCCAGTGCAAATTTAATCTTCATGCTGTGTCTCCTTTTTTCAGCTTGCGAAGTAATCCCATCACACCGCCGGGGGCGACGTAAATGAGGGCTATCAAAATAGCACCGTAGACAGCCCACGGTGCCGATTTCGAAATTTCATCTGCGATGTTTGGAATGAACTGAATGAAGGCTGCCCCGAAGAGCGCGCCCCAAATCGTTCCGAGGCCGCCGACAACGGCACCCACCAAAATCGAGATCGATAAAAATGCCAAGAATGAGTCAGGCGCGACATAGGCCACGGTCACCGCGCCCAGTGCGCCAGCGATGCCAGTGATGGCAGCAGAGAGCCCGAATGTCATGGTTTTGACAGCGGCCAAATTGACCCCGAGTGCACCAGCTGCGATGGGTTGCTCGCGGATGGCCATGATGGCGCGACCGATGCGGCCCTTCATGAGGTTGCTGCATACCCAGAAGATGAACGTGCCAACCAACAAGATGAAGTAGTAAAGCCAGCGGTCGTCGTTCAACTCTTGGCCAAACAATTCAAACTCAAACGGGACCTCAGGCTTCATCAGGACCAAGCCTTGCACGCCACCGGTGTAGTGCTCAAATGAGTCGTACTTGAGAAGCTGTGGAATCGCCATCGCCAGCGCGAAAGTCGCCAGAGCCAGGTAATGACCAGCCAAACGCAATGCTGGGAAACCAACCAAAATGCCAGCAACCAAGCTGATGAGTCCGGCAATTGGCAGCGTCATATAAGCAGACATCTGAGCATGCTCCATGAGCACGGCTGCCGTGTAGGCGCCAATCGCGTAAAACGCGCCGTGGCCAAGTGAGATTTGTCCGCCGTAGCCGGTCAAGACGTTCAGACCCAACACGGCAATGGCGTACACCAGCATGAGATTGATTTGGAAGACAGTGAAGTCTTCGAAAAGGAAGGGAAGCACCACCAGCACGGCGGCGATCCAAAGGGTATGAATACTGCGCAAATTCATGATGGTGATGTCCTTAAACGCGGGTCACAACATTTTTGCCGAACAAACCGTTGGGCATCAAGGTGAGGGTGCCGACAATCAGCACGAGGGCGACGGTGAGCTTGAGGTCGTTGCCGATGACATAGGCCCCCAGGATGTTTTCAATCACACCCACCAGCAAACCACCCACGATGGCGCCGAAAGCGTTGTCGATACCGCCGAGCAATGCGGCTGCAAACCCGTAGAGCAACACACCAGCCATCAAGTTGGGGTCGAGGAAGAGCACGGGCGCGGCCATCATGCCTGCGACGGAGCCGATCGATGCTGCCAAGCCCCAGCCCAGTGCCAGCATCCACGAAACGCGGATGCCTACCAGTGCCGCAGAGTCGGGGTTTTGCGCCGCAGCGCGCATTGCCAAGCCAATAGGTGTGAAGCGAAAGAAGCTGTACACCACAACCACGACGCCAAACGTCACACCCACGGTGCCGAGCTGGTGGCCTGAGATGTAGCTATTCAGAACCGGGCTTTGCGTGGGAAATGGGCTGTCGAACGACTTCACCACGTGGTCAAAAATCCAACCCGCCATGGCATTGAAGATCACCAGCAAACCGACAAAAACGATCACGTTGTTCAGCACGGGTGCTCGCTCGACGGGTTTGATGAAGATGCGCTGCACCAACACCCCACCCACGAACGCAATGCCGATGGTCAAGAAAAAGGCGATCCAATAGCTCACCCCTGCTTGGATCAAGGCCCATGCAATAAAGGTGGCGAACATGGCCATTTCGCCTTGTGCCAGGTTGATATGGTGAGTGGATTGGTAAATCATCACCAACGCCAACGCCACCAGCGCGTAGATTGAGCCGCTTGCCAGCCCAGAGAAAACTTGTAAGAGGAATCCGTCCATGTTTCTTTACTCCCTTTGCCTTAGTAACCGAGATAAGCCTTGCGCACAGATTCGTCAGCACGAATTTCTGCGGCAGGCCCTGAAAGCACCACCTTGCCCGTTTCGAGCAGGTAGGCTTGGTCGGCCAAGTTCAAGGCCAGGGAAGCGTTTTGTTCAACCAAAAGCATGCTGACGTGATCGGTCTCGTTGATGGCACGCAGGTGATCAAAAATTTCTTGAACGACCAGTGGGGCGAGACCAAAGGATGGCTCGTCCAGCAACAACAAGTTGGGGCGCAGCATCAATGCACGGCTGATGGCCAACATTTGCTGCTCACCGCCTGACAATGTGCCTGCCTGTTGGTGGATGCGCTCTTTGAGGCGCGGGAAGCGCTCAAACATGCGTTCCATGTCTTCGGCCACACCGTCTTTGTCAGTGCGCGAATAGGCGCCCAAGCGCAGGTTCTCTTCAACGGTTAGTCCGGTGAATGTCCCGCGGCCGTCTGGAACGTGTGCCATGCCCAGGCGCACGATCTTATCGGTGGATTCGCCGCTGATGGTATGGCCGTCGAATGACACATCGCCGCTGGTTTTCACGGTTTGGCACATAGCCCTCAGGGTGGTGGTCTTGCCCGCGCCGTTGGCGCCGAGGATGGTGGTGATTCCACCTTTTTCAAGCTCAAAGCTGACGCCAAACAGCGCCTGCGTTGAGCCATACCAAGCATTCAAGTCTTTGACTTCGAGTAACTTCATGTTCAAGCTCATGTTATTCGCCCCCCAAGTAAGCGCGAATCACTTCGGGGTCTTTTTGAATCATCTCTGGCGTGCCCTCAGCAATCTTTTTGCCAAAGTTCAGCGCGACAATCCAGTCCGAAACTTCCATCACTAGGCTCATGTGGTGTTCGACCAGCAAGACGCTGATCCCCATGTCATCACGAACCCAACGGATCAAGTTGCCCAAGTCGTGCAACTCTTCGTGGTTCAAGCCAGCGGCGGGCTCATCAAGCAACAGCAGTTTCGGCTGTGAGGCCAAAGCCCGAGCGAACTCAACACGCTTTTGGTAGCCGAATGGCAACTCGCCAACCGGACGCTCGGCAACTTCGGAAATTTTGAGCTTTTCCATCAAGTCGTCCGCCATGCGATTCAAGCGTGCCTCTTCTTCGCGGACTTCAGCGTTGGGGAGCAAGCCTCTCAAGAAGCCTGTTTTGGATTTGCTGTGCGCGCCGATCTTGATGTTGTCTCGCACCGACAAGGCGCGGAACATGGCTAGGTTTTGAAAGGTGCGCCCAATGCCGAGTTTTGTCATTTCGTGCACTGGGGTGTCGGTGATGGACTGGCCTTCAAACAGCAAATCGCCCTCTTGGTAGCTATACAAGCGGCTTAAGCAGTTGAACAATGTGGTCTTACCAGCGCCGTTTGGACCGATCAGACCGCAAACCTTGTCGCGAGGTATGTTGAACGTTACGTCGTCCAACGCCGTGATGCCTCCAAAGCGCACCGTGATGCCTTTGACTTGAAGCATTGCATTCGATTCGTCGATGACCAAGCTACTTTCTCCTCGTGTTGGGGCGTGTGATGACGCCACTTGTTTTTGGTGCTCACCAGTCTAAATTGGAATAGGGGGTTGTTGTCTAGCGGATACTACTAATTCTGAGTCATGTTAGTTACAGCACGCCCGGTTCACATCGATGCATTTCGCTTGCAAGGCCCGTAAATACAGGGCTCTCAGGCCAATTCAAGGGAATACCCTTGATCATCGAAATATCCTGTCGTTCGTCAAAACTCGTCAAAAGTAAGGGGTTATTTGGGTGTACATATTCGGTTCTACAAACCCTGATTTTTTGCATTTTGATGTTTCAACAGCTGGCGGTATCGAGTGAAGCATTCAAGGCTATTCGTCCGTGCCGAGCCCTCGCTAAGATAAGGGGGTGGCGCGCCGCTCTCAATTTGCGGTGCCATGCAGTGCATGAAGCCATTGGGGGCTTTTTGCAAATGTTGGAGTAGGTGCTTGGACAGAAAGACTTTTGGACTGATTGCGTTGGCGCTCTGCCTCGCATGCGCTGCGATTGGGCTCTCGATACATGATTGGATGAAGCGTGTCGATCGTGCGGCGGCGTTGCGAGATGTGCCTGCCCAGCGCGTCAGCGAGATGCCACTGCCAGACTTTGCGTCGATGACTCCGGTCGCAGAGCGAAAGCGCGCATTCTTTGAATTCACGCACGGGTTGGTGAAGGCGCAAAATGCTGAGATTCAATCTCGTCGGGCTCGGGTTCAAGCCCAATTGCGGCGGCTCGAGGCCAATGTTTCCATCGCATTGCGTGACCGACAACTGCTTCAAGACTGGTTGGCAGCCTATGGCGTCAAAGGGGATGCGGGCGAGGCGGGGGCGTTGAAGCGATTGCTGCTTCGCATGGACATCATCGCGCCGTCTTTGGCCATGGCGCAGGCTGCGAACGAATCCGCGTGGGGGACCTCTCGATTTGCGCGAGAGGGCAATAACTTGTTTGGTCAGTGGTGCTTTCAGCCTGGCTGTGGTCTGGCGCCAGCCCAACGCAGTGACGGCGCAACGCACGAAGTGAGGGTGTTTGAAAGCCCTTATGCGTCAATCGCTTCTTACATGCACAACCTCAATACCCACCGCGCCTATGCACCATTGCGCTCGATTCGAAGCCGCGTGCGTGATCAATCCGCGCCGATTACGGGCTTGGCTCTGGTCGAAGGGATCCGCAGCTACTCGCAAGAGCGCGACCGCTACGTGAGTTGGATTCGTCAGATCATCATTGCCAACGGCCTCAATGACCTCGACCTTGCCGATCAAGTTCAGTGAGCGCAGTGGCGCGCGGGTGGCCTGAAGGTTCGCAACGCCTCAACCCCACCGACCGAGCGCCACCCTCTTGCGCAGGCAATTGGGGGTTATGTGCTGACTGCCTCCACAACACGGCGATAGCACGCAAAGCACCCGGCCGGCGGAGATCAGCTTCGACGCCCTGTTGGGGGCGGCTGCAAGTCCGCTCAGGTGTCGATGAGCGAGGGCAGCAGTAGGCTGATCTCCGGGTATGAGATCAAAAGCCCAAGCGTGATCACCATGGCCAATACCAGCGGCCAAACACCCTTGAAAATGGCGCCCAGTCTCACCTCAGGCAAGAGGCCGTGAATCACAAACAAGTTCATGCCAACCGGCGGAGATACCAGGCCAATTTGGACCACCATCACAATCAATATGCCAAACCAAACAGGGTCAAAGCCCAGGTCCACCACAATGGGGAAAAACAGAGGGATGGTGAGCAAGACCATGGTGAGCTCTTCCATTACCATGCCCATCACGACATAGACCGCCATCATGGCCACCACAATCCATATCGGGGTGAGCCCCATCTCCATGATCCAGTCCTTGAGTAAAAACGGCATGGGCGTGAAGTTGATGAAGTTGGCAAAAACCGTGGCTGCCATCAGCAACATGAACAGCATGGAGGTGGTGCGCGCCGAGTCCATCAAGACTTGAATCAAGTCGCGCAGGCTCAGTGTCTTTCGGGCAACGGCGAACAAAAACGCCCCGGTGGCGCCAATACCCGCACCTTCAGTGGCCGTGAAAACGCCACCGTAAATGCCCCCCAAAACCACGACCGCAAGCACCAGGACGCCCCAGATACCGCGCAGTGCCCGCAACCGTGTAGCCCAGCTTGCCTTTTCCCCGGCTGGGGCATGGTCTGGGTGCCACCAAGTCATCAGGGCAATGGCCGCCATCAGCAGCAACGCTGACAAGATGCCCGGCAACACACCTGCGGCGAACAGGTGGCCAATATTGGTCTCGGTGATGATGCCGTAAATCACCAAAATGGTGGATGGCGGAATCATGATGCCTAACGTGCCTCCTGTGGCGATCACAGCCGTTGACATCGAGTCGCTATAACCCAGCTTTTTCATAGACGGGTAGGCCACCCGGCTCATGGTGGCCGCTGTGGCGATGGATGAGCCGCAGATGGCGCCAAAGCCCGCGCAGGCCAGCACTGTTGCGTGTGCCAAGCCGCCGCGCACATGACCGATCAAGGTGTGGGCGGCAAAGAAAAGCTCTTGGGCCAGACCAGCACGCGAGACAAAGTTACCCATCAACACAAATAACGGCACCACCGATAGGGTGTAGGCAAACCCCGTCTCTTGCACCACCTGCTCAAGGCTAGCCCAGGCTGGTTCCCAGCCGCGCACAAGCCCCAAGCCAACCGTCCCGACGATTCCCATCGCGAAAGCCAGCGGCACGCGCAACAGTGACAAAACAAAAATAGCGACAAATCCCAGTGCGGCTTCAATCATGCGGCGTCATCCGTGCGCGTTGTTGGCTGGGGCGGGTGTCCAGGCCAGGGCGATGTGTATCAAGCCCGCCAGAAACGCGCACACACCGATCAAATCTAAAAAGGGGAAGCGGGGGATCAACAGCTGTGCACTGACTTCGCCTGCCGCGCGCACCTCAGTGCCTTCAGCCCACATCAACCAACCCGTCCAAAGCAGGCAAGCACCACAAACCGATTGCACAACAAAGCGTTGTACGCGCTTGAAGGTCGCGGGCCAAATGCCATCCAACGAGCCGAAAACGACATGTTCCTCGCGCAAACTGACCAATGGTAGGGATGAAAAAATCACCACCACCATCAGCATCTCGGTCAACTCCAACGAGCCCGTGATGGATTGGCTTAGAAACTTGCGGCCCCCCACATCGAAAAATGTCAGCCACATGGTCGCAAACAATGCCAGTGCACCAATGCCGCCGCAGATGCGCTCAAGATAGGTTCTTACACGGGTCGTCACAATCACTCCAAAAACAAAGGCGGACCCCCTGGTGGGTGCCCGCCATTGCGGCACACAAAACCCCACCCCATGAGCGGTGGGGTTTCAGACCTTATGGCTTGGCAATCTCGGCGCGGAACTCGCGCAGCGCCTGTCCTGCATTGGCTAAGCCAGCGGCCTCAGCTTGTGCAATCCAGTCGCGCTCAAGCTTGCCCATGCGCACGGTCACATCGCTCACGAAAGCAGATGAAGCTTGCAAAATTTGCACGCCGTTTTCATTCATGGTCTTAAGCGCCGCAGCGTCTGCTTCGTCCCAGTATTTGCCGAAGTGGCGAGCCGCAAACTCTCCGGACAGCTCGTCAATGGCTGCACGCTGAGAGTCGCTCAGTCGCGCATAGGTGTCGGGGTTGATCATGAAGGCAAAGCTGGTGTTGTAGAGACCACCTGGCAATGTGGTCGCGTGCTTGAGCAATTTGCCGATCTTGAACGACTCGGTCGACTCTGCAGGGAACAAAGTGCCATCCATGACGCCGGTCGACAACAGCTCGTACGACGCTGGTGCAGGCTTCAGTGTGACATTCATGTCCAAGCGCTTGCTGATTTCGTTGACCATGCCGCCACCAATGCGGAACTTCAAGCCCTGAAGGTCTTCGACCTTGGCCACTGGCTTTTTGGTGTTCAAAATCATGCCGGGGCCGTGGGTGAAGTAGGCCAATACCTTGACGCCTTGTTTGTCATGCTCGTCAGTGAAGGCGGGGTAACGTTGGGCAATGCGGTTGTATGCCACTGAGATGGCCGTGGCGCTGTCACCCAAGAAAGGCAGCTCTGCCATTTGGGTGGTCACAAAGCGCCCAGGCGTGTAGCCATGAACCGCAAAAGAGATATCGACCAAGCCCTTCTTGATACCGTCGACCGTGCCAGGCGCAGGCATGGGGGCCTTGGGCAAAATGTTGCACCGCAAGTCACCCTTTGTCTTTTTGGCGAGCATGTCGCACCAGTCTTTTTGTGCCAACGAAATCAGGTGCTTGGGGGGAACCCAGCTGGACACTGCCAACACGGTTGCGGCTTGCACAGCCGTTGTGGTCAAACCCAACGCCAATGCGGCGGCACCAAAATACAACTTCTTCATGGCTCTTTTCCTTTGCTAAATGCTGGCGTGCACAGTGGCGCTACCAAATGAAAGTGGTTCTTTTATTTAATCAAATCAAGCTCGGTTATGGCGACAGGGAATACCCTAAATCATCGAAAACTGAACAATATCGTCGCCTGCAGCGGTTGCACGTGGGGGCAAAATGAAAGCCTAAAACAGCACCGTCGCACTTTTGTCCATGCGGCGTGAGGCCCATGTTGCGACGCCCGCGATGGCCAAGCAAGTCACCATCACCATGTCGTAATTGCCGCTGGCATCGAACGCGGCGCCCGCCAACACCGGCCCGAGCAAGTTGCCAAATGCCGCACCCGAGTAAAGCGTGCCGACAATGCTGGCGACCGAGCGCCCACCGAAATAGTCCATGCATATGGCCGGCAACAGCGAAACGATGCTGCCATAACTCAGCCCAAACCAAAGCGCAAAGACAAACATGCCCGCATAGCCGCTAGCGCCACCCCAAAGCAAATAGGACAAACCCATAGACGCTTGCATCAAGACCAATGTTTTGGCGCGACCAATGCGGTCAGCAACCCAACCAATGGCAAACCGCCCGACCAAACTGCCCACCCCAATCACGCCAACCAGGCCCACAGCACTGGCGTCGCCAATACCCATATCGCGCGCAGCTGCTGAGGCGTGAGCAAACGGGATGAACATCACCGGCGACGCCGTAACGGTGGCCAAGTAAAACCACCGAAAGGTAGGTGTTCGTATGGCTTCGCGCAGGGTGAGGCCCGGCGCCTCTTGTCCAGAGCTAGAGCGGCTGGCAGCGGGTGCTTTTTTCAGCAACGACGCAGCCGTGAGGCCCAAGACCAACACGGCGCCTGCCAACCATTGAATGGCTTCGCGCCATGGCATTGAAGCCATGGCCAGCGCCACCAGCATGGGCACGAACAAGGTGCCCGCCCCGACCCCTGCACTGGCAATCCCGCCAGCCAGGCCACGGCGCGTCGTGAACCAAGGCTGAACATTTGCAATCGACGGCGTGTACACCAGCGCGATACCCAAGCCCACCAGCAAACCATATTGAATGTAGATGGCACTCAGACTCTGGGCCCAGCTCGTGCCCCAAAGTCCCAACGCGATCAGCCCCATGCCAGCAGAGCACACCACACGCGGGCCCCAGCGGTCGGCAAGCATGCCACCCGCGGCACCCATGATGAAATAAACAAAGCCAGATAAGCCAAAAATAAACGAGACATCGGCGCGTTGGGCATTGAACTCTTGCGCAAACGATTCAAAGAACGCGGCGAACGAATAAGACACGCCAAAAATGGTGGCCAAGCAGGCAAACGTGGCCCAGACCACAATCCATGCGCGCAGCGGCTCTTTCATGTTCGCTCCTCTTTTCATTCTTTTTGATTGATGTCCCCAGCCATTGCATTCTGCGCTCAAGGCTTTGCACTTGATATCTACGTC
>CBFIFT010000005.1:0-35655 GCA_965661935.1 Burkholderiaceae bacterium
TGAACTGGCATGCGCGCAGGAAGAGCGTCAAGAATGGTCCGCAAACGCTGATTCTCACTATCGTGCTTTTTCAACTCGCTCATCATCGAAGAAGCAATGCCCGAGCCTTCCTCTACGTCGCGACCAAATCCACCCATGCCGGAGTTACTCTGAATAATCGAGATCACTTCTTTGGTTAGGCCTGTGTCCTCTACGCGTTGATCTAAGTTTTGATTTTCCAAGGCCAGATCGAATGACGCTTGAGTCAAAGCAGATCGGATCTCTTCATCTCGTTCGCGAATGGTCTGAGCCAACAAAACCATATCGGCCTGGCTGTAGCTCAGCTCTTCGGTCGGCAAGTTGAGGCCTGCACTGCTGGCAATCAAGGCCTGAAAAATCTCCTTGTGCGAACGCTCAAGATCAGAACGAGTCACTGACAAGTAGGCCGAGTACGAGGTCAGCCCCACCAACGCGCCAACGACACCAAAGAGCGTCACGATGGCAGATCGGGCTGCAATCTTTTGAAACCGCGCAGAAAAAGAGACATAGCTCAATCCCTGTTGCTGCTCCAAAATAATGCGCAGGTCATGGTACTCACGACCCCACAAGGAGGCCAACCAAGCGACTGCATGTTTGGTGTGACCGAATGAGCGCACGTGAATCAACTCCGGACCGGCTTATTTAAGGCACTCAAGCGCTGTTTCCGTCATCTACTTTGGGGACCAAAGGAGATTTGGCTGGCGCAGCGGGGGCCGCGGCCACAGAAGGTGCAGATACAGAGACGCTGGAAGCAGTTGCCCCTGAAGACCCTTGTGACTCAGGCCCGATGGTGCCTGCCACAAAGCCACCGCGCTCAATCTCAAGCTCACCATACGTCGCACGACCGTGGATTTTTCCAGTACCGCGAAGGATCAAGTGTTGGCTGACGGTCAAGGTGTCGTGGGTCTCGCCATGAATATCCGCATTGTTAGCAGCTGTCTTGCCGGTGATTTTGCCCATGGGACCAACAATCAACTCTGATGCGGTTAACTCACCATTGACAGTACCGTTCACCACCGCTTTTTTAGGGATGTCAAATGTGCCGGTAACAGACACGCCTTCGCCGATGATCAAGTCGCCTGCCTGATCCTTGCTATCGTTCATATTAAAACCTCTTGGGCAATTGGACAATTGAAGCACCCGGGCAATCAACACCCGTGAGCTGGTCAGTTGCGAGTGTATCTACCCTAAACAACATCGTCAAAAGCTTTGTAATTAATTACAAGAATTTATAACTCAAATGCATTTGCATTTCTAAGTATTAAATAAATACCAATTGATATACGCAAACTCATTTTATATTTCTATATTAAGTACCTTAGTATTCATAAGATAAGGTCAGAATATCGTGGAAATTGCGCAAAATGACACAATATCTGGCTCAATCGTGAGCATCAGTCAGCAAAAATAGTATTTTCTTGGGTTTGCTCATCGGCAGAGCCTGAGGATTCATGGGGCCGTAGTCGGCTCAACAGCACCCGTATTTGAGCTTGCCGTCGGTAAAATCAAATTGCAGCTTGGGCAATTAAATATATCGATTGAGAACACGTTGCTTTGTTATGTTTGTCGAATGCAGCCAAAATTGATGCCGACAAATAGATATTTAAGATTATATTTAATCCAATAATTAAATACTTTGAATTAATTTTGTTTACACCAAATCACTTGGATGTTGGGAATAACTCATGCCTGCCAAACAGCCCAACCTAATTCTCGCAAGCGAATCGCAAAGTCAACCTCGTTGTAGCGGGCGTCTTGAGCGCTCATCGGCTGCTTGAGCTCATCCATCCAATCCCAAGCCAAGCGCTCGCCATAGTCACGAGCAAAACGATTGGCCCGGATGCCCGCCTTGTGTTGGTCAAAGCGCAGATCTGGATCTAAAGCGGTCATACCCACATAGACGCAGGGCGAGCCTGGCACGTATTCAGTGTTTGATTTGCGGAACTTGGCCTCGCTCCAAACACGCGGATTGAGTGCGATGACGTAGACATAGTGACGCAGTTTCATCACATCAGATGCTCACGGTGCGGGGAATTTGATAACCATCTGCAACCCTATGGCATTGGCTCGCGCAACGCACGTGACCAGCTGCACAACCCAGTGCTCGTAGACTTGTACCCATATTAATTGATGCGAGGTGTGCAATGAAAGCAGGATGGTACGAGCAGGCGGGGGACTCCTCGGTGCTGACGGTGGGAGAGCTAGCGGACCCGGTAGCAGGTCCAGACGAAGTGGTGGTGCGAGTCGTCGCCCACGGCGTCAACCCAACCGACTGGAAAAGAAGGGTAGGCCAACGAGGCAGCTTGCCATTTCCCAAAGTCATACCCGGCTACGACGCGTCAGGGGTGATTGAATCTGTGGGCTCGGGCGTCAGCCCCGAGCGAATCGGTGAGCGGGTCTGGGTATGGGAAGCTGCACATCAAAAATGGAACGGCGCGGCCGCCGAGCGCACCGTCGTGCACTCTAGCCGTGCCATGCCCCTGCCAGGCTCGATGACTTTTGACGAAGGAGCCGCCATTGGCGTGCCTGCTATGACCGCGTGCCACTCATTGATGCTGGCAGGAGACTTGCGCGACCAGTTTGTATTGGTCACAGGTGCGGCTGGTGCGGTGTGCAACTTGGCTGTGCAATTGGCCAAGAGCATGGGGGCCCGCGTGATTGCAGTGGTCCGTGGTGATGCAACAAAAGAAGATGACGCCAAACGCGCTGGCGCAGACGTCGTACTGAATAGCGACAGACAAGATATTTTGAAGGAGGTGCTGCAACACACAAACCAAAAGGGCGTGCAATCAATGGTCGATGTCGATTTGGGTGCGCACTTAGATTTCAGTTGGCGCATGATGGCTCAAAACGGGGTTATCGCAAGCTTTGGAACGGCCTCCAACCCCAAGCCAACCCTAGATTGGGCGCCCTACATGTACCGCAACATTCACATCTGCGGCGTGGCCATTTTTGAAGTACCAGAGCCACAAAAAATAAAGATCGCCCAGTACGTCCAAGCCTGCTTAGACGCCAATAAACTGTGGCTTCGCTTGGATCAAACTTTCGCGCTGGATCAGATCGCTGCAGCACATGACCATCAACAATTTGGGCGGCCGCGTGGAAAGATCATTGTCCACACCTGAAACCTTTAGACAGGAGACCCTATGCATTGGGCCATCTATGCCGTACTCGTTGCTGGCGTGTTGCCGCTGATTTGCGCTGGTATCGCGAAACGCGGATTCAAAGACTATGACAATCGAGACCCACGCGCATGGCTAGACCGCCAAACGGGGGCCAGACAGCGCGCCAATCACGCACAAGCCAACAGCCTCGAGGCGTTCCCGTTGTTCGCTGCGGGCATGCTTTTGTGCATGTTGGCGCAGGTTGACGCTGTGTTGTTGGGCATATTGGGCTGGGCCTTTGTGCTGATGCGGGCCACTTACATCTACGCTTACGTCACCAACCGGGCGTCTTTTCGCAGCCTTGTTTGGTTGATTGGCTATCTGGTCAGCATCGCGCTGTACCCGGTCGCTGCACACAGCGGGCTGGCATAGCTTCAGCGTGAGAGCTAGAACTTGGAATAGCCCCCATCGATCATGAATTGGTCCCCCGTGTGGTAGCTCGATGCTGCGCTGGCCAGGTACACCGCAATACCGCCAAAGTCGTCCCATTGCCCCCAACGACGAGCCGGAATTCGCGGCATGATGGCTTGGGCAAATTTCTCATTCTGAGTGGACCCCTCAGTCATCTCAGTTTCAATCCAACCCGGCAATATCGAGTTGACGCGAATCTGATGGCGCGCAAGCTCCATCGCAATGGCTCGCACAAACGAGGCAACAGCCCCCTTTGAAGCTCCGTAATGGCTGTTGCGCGCCGCGCCCTCAACAGCTGCCGTGCTAGAAGTCACAACCATTGAGCCACCACGGCCTTGGGCGATCATGGCGCGGGCGGCCGCCCTACAAGTCAAAAACACACCTTCGACGTTGACCCGCTGTACGCGCTGAAATTCCGCCAAATCCATGTCTATCATGCGCGTCGGGTGGCCAATCACGCCAGCGTTTGCAAAGCAACTATCAACGCCGCCTATGGCGGTCAAGGTTTGGGCCATGGCAGCCTCTACCTGGGCTTCATCACCCACATCGCAGGTCAACGCGTGGACCCGGGTTTTGTCGCCACAGCGATCTACCAGTGCATCCCTAGCCGCTGCGGTCTTTTCGGCTCGGGCGCCCCAAATACTGACAGTGGCGCCTGCGTCGAGCAGCGCTTTGGCCATGCCCATGCCAATGCCCCCGTTGCCGCCGGTGATCAGGCTGCGATGTCCAGTCAAGTCAAATGCCGAATACATGGTGTCAACCCTTCTTGGTTTGCCAGGCACTGAACGACGTGCGTCGACAGCAAACCGGCTTGGTGGTGGTTTTTTACTTCAAGCGTTCATTCTGAGGAAACAGCGCGCGCTTGGCCGCGTCGTCCATCTCGGTCTTAAAAGCGTGTTTGGATTTGAGTGCCTCAGCAGCTTGCGCAGCTGTGCGCGCATTGATGAAATCCAACAGGCGTTTGGTATTTGGGTACTGCTCCCAAACGTTTTCAATGCCCGTGACGTAGGGCAGCATGCGTGCCCAACCCCATACCGCCATATCGACAATGGTGTATGCGTCGCCCACCATGAAATCGCGCCCGATCAAGCGGTCTTCAATCAAGCGCCAATGGCGATGGGCTTCGAAGTCATACCGATTCAGCGCGTAGGTCTTGGGCTCTGGGGCTGCGTGCCTGAAGTGAACCGACTGCCCCGAGAAGGGACCAATGCCTGAGGCAACAAACATCAACCACGAGAGCATTTCGGCGCGCAGGCTGGCCTGGCTGGCGTCAACGACAAAGCGGCCCTCACGCTCTGCGAGGTAAAGCAATATCGCGTTGCTATCAAACACGGTGACACCAGCGTCTTGAATCGCAGGGACCTTGGCATTGGGATTGACCGCCAGAAACTCTGGCGTGTGCTGCTGCCCTTGTCTGGTGTCAATCGGCACAGCCTCATACGGCAGGCCGAGCTCCTCGAGCAACAAGGCCACCTTCATTGGATTGGGGGCGGTGTTGTAAAAAAATTGAATCATGGGTGTGCTTTTAACCAGAAAAACATAACAAGCTGGCGTGGCAATTCGAAAAATCTCACTCCAGCCCAACGGGTCTAAGCAAATATCACATCTTTGGAGCAGACACGCTGTCACTGCGCAGACTGCAGCCCACTTCGCTCTCATGATTGAATGCCTTCAAAGGAGTACCTATGGACTTGAACCTGACCAATCAACACGCCCTCGTCACAGGAGGCAGCAAAGGCATAGGCCTAGCCTGCGCGCGCGCACTGCTCGATGAGGGAGTACGGGTGAGCCTGGTTTCCAGAGACCCTGGCAATTTATCCAAGGCAAAAGCTGATCTTTTGGCGACGCACCCGCAAGCGAAGATCCACACCGTCAGCGCCAACCTGAGCGTTGCCACTGAAGCAGAGGCTGCCATTGATGAGGCGCAGAATGCGCTGGGGCCCATAGATATATTGGTGACCTCGGCCGGCGCTGCCAAGCGCACGCCGCCACATGAGCTCGTTGCCCAGTCTTGGCACGACGCGATGGACGCAAAGTACTTTTCGTACATCCATGTGCTAGGGCCCGTGAGTGCGCAAATGGCTGAGCGTGGACGTGGCGCGATCGTCAACGTGATTGGTGCTGGCGGCAAAGTCGCCAACCCCATTCATATGCCAGGCGGTGCAGCCAACGCGGCACTGATGCTGGTCACCGCAGGCATGGCGGCGGCTTATGCTGACAAAGGCCTTCGGGTGAACGCGGTCAACCCAGGCGCCACGTTGACTGAGCGCTTGCATGAGGGCCTAACGGCGCAAGCGCGCATGGAGGGCACAGATGTTCAAGAGGCGACACGAAGAGCCAATGCGCGCATTCCAATGGGCCGCATGGCTGAGCCTGAAGAGATCGCCAACGCCGTGGTTTTTTTAGCCAGCCCCAAAGCGAGCTACATATCGGGCGCCGTGGTGACCATGGACGGTGTCAGCCACCCCATCGTTGTCTAAAGCGCCCAAGTCCACGCCATGCTCACCAAGGGATAGGCTGCCCAGCATGGTCAAGAAACTGAGCCCGCCCCGTGGGTTGAGCTGCATCCAATACCGCGATCACGCGGGCCACCGAGTCAGCTGCGCTAAAGGCCCCAGTCGGAGCTACAAATGGCTTGGACAACTCACTCGCGACGGTTCCTGGCTGCACAGCGACAACCGCGCACATCGGGTGGCTGCGAGCTAAATCGATGGCCGCAGTTTGTAACAACTGATTGAGTGAAGCCTTGGATGCTCGGTAGCTGTACCAACCGCCTTTTCGGTTGTCTTCGATGCTGCCAACACGAGCTGACCACTTGGCGTAGATGACGCGTCGGTCTTTAGGCAGATGGGGCACCAGCGCCTGCAAAAGCATAAATGGGCCGATGGCATTGATTCTCATGGCCTTTTCGATGGCCTCAGGTTGGACGGCGGCAAGCCGCTTTTCTGGTTTGAATGCATCATCATGGAGCCAGCCAGTGGCATCCAACACCAAATCAAAGGGGCCCTGCGCCAAGATCTCTCCTATGATCTCAGAACACGCCTGTGGGTTTTCTAGGTCAAAGCGCGGATCACTTTGTCTAGAGACAGCGCAGACGCCAGCACAGCGGGTGTCGGCCGCCAAGGCTTCACAGAGCGCCCGCCCAATTCCGCCACTCGCGCCAAACACAAGTGCCTGGTAGCCGCTTCGCAGGCTCTCAAAAGTCACGGCGTGCGCCTGGCAATCCAGACCTTGGCGCCCAACTTGCCATAGCGCTCTCGATGGCGAACGCCGGCTGACAGTGCAAAGTGATCACCCGCCACCAAGTGGCGCTCACCTTGACCGACATCCAGCCACATCTCACCAGCCATCACCGTAGCCTCAACATCAAATTCGTGGCTGTGTTCAGGGATAGACAGGTCCGGATCCCAGTCCTTGTCGACGAACACACTGAATCCGTTCGCCCGGTGCTTGAGACAAAAATCGTCCCACTGAGGTTTGTTCATAACGGGTGCTCCAAATTAAGTGGCGTTGGCCCACACCAGAGGCAACTTGACCCAGGACGTGAGCAATGCCAAGTCCATGCCTTCGACCACATCGACCACCTTCAACCCATTGGGTGAGCATTCGAATGTCGCCACATCGGTGTAAACGCGCGTCACGCAGGCCAAGCCTGTGAGCGGGTACGTGCATTCAGCGATCAGCTTACTCTCGCCGCCTTTCGTCAATAAATCCATCATGACCCACGTCTGCTTTGCACCAACCGCCAGATCCATGGCTCCGCCAACCGCCGGAATGGCGTTCGCCGCACCCGTGCTCCAGTTGGCTAAATCGCCTTTGCTCGATACTTGAAAAGCACCCAAAACACAAATGTCCAGGTGACCGCCGCGCATCATCGCAAAGCTGTCAGCATGGTGAAAAAAAGCACCTCCTGCCTGCAAAGTCACGGGCTGCTTGCCCGCGTTGATCAGATCGAAGTCCTCGAAACCTGGCTCTGGTGCAGGCCCCATCCCCAATATACCGTTCTCACTTTGGAGCACGATTTCGCGCCCTGCTGGCAGGTGGTTCGCAACCAAAGTTGGCTGCCCTATTCCTAAATTAACGTAGGCACCGTCGGGGATATCTTGGGCAACCCGTGCCGCCAATGCGTTCTTATCCCGACGCTTCACCTGTTCTTGTCCAGTCATCTTGTATACCTCTGTTTAGCTACCGCTCGCGCGGGTAACTTGACGCTTCAATGGCACGACATGTGTCACGTGGATGCCCGGGGTGACGATGTGTTCAGGGTCCATGCTGCCCAACTCAGCGACCTCATAGACACTGGCGATGGTGATGCGCGCCGCCGTGGCCATCACAGGTCCAAAGTTCCGAGCAGCCTTGCGGTAGGTTAAGTTTCCCCAGCGGTCACCCTTCTCAGCTTTGATCAAGGCCACATCGCCGTGAATCGGGTATTCCAGTACATAACCACGTCCGTTGATTTCTCGGCATTCTTTGGCCGTGCCGTCTGGGTGCTTGGCCAATTCTGTGCCATAGCCAGTCGGTGTGTAGAAGGCGCCAATACCGGCACCCGCAGCGCGCAAGCGCTCCGCCAAGTTTCCTTGGGGCACCAACTCCAACTCGATCGCACCGCGGCGGTAAAGATCATCGAAAACGTAGCTGTCGGCTTGCCTAGGGTAACTGCAAATCAACTTGCGCACGCGCCCTGCTCGCAGCAAGGCCGCCATTCCGGTGTCACCGCTGCCCGCGTTGTTGTTCACCACTGTGAGCTCTTTGGCGCCATGGTCAATCAGCCCATCAATCAGCTCTTCTGGAATGCCGGCCGTTCCAAAGCCACCGATCAACACGGTGTCTCCATCCTTGACGTTGGCCAACGCATCCTCGAGATTGGGTGTCAGCTTATTGATCAATTGATCCTCCTGTGGCTTGAGCGGTGGGTCGCCTTTGTGGACAAGAGCGACCTGAATCGCCATATTTTGCGGCTCCGTGACCGTGCGCACTGCCACGTGGGTTACACATTCCAGCTCCAGTTTGCTGTCGCCCAATAGAAAAGCCACCCGAAGGTGGCTCATCAGCACGGGAGCAAAAACCGTCAATAGCGCACACCGGCCTCGAAACGATCTGCCGCACCGGCCCATTCATTGGCGATGCGATGGTCCACCGGCGAGAGCCGCTGCGCCCAAGTGCGCAGGCGACCTGCCTGCTTTTGTTGGTCGTTGCGAGCCGCCTTTGGGTTCGAGGTGTGGGCGCGATGGCTGCGTTTCGCCCAGCGAGACGCCAAGCCCCCGAATTGAGGTTGCGCCAATTGATTGCCAGCGTGGGTGCGAGTGAATGAGGTGACAGACATATGAGCTCCTAGGGTTTTCCCGAAGGCTCAATTTTGACACAATTCGATCTCAAATCAGGGAAAACCCTAATCCATCACAGGAAATTCAGCTTGAGCCGTTCAGTCTGGGCGCTCGTAGAAAACATAGGGGGTGCTGTAGTCTGAAATTTCGAAATAGACTTTTTTCTCACCCGCATCGACCGCACCATTGAGGTTGGCATCAAACACACCATAACCAAAGCGATAGGGCCGTGGTGTGTTGTCATCTGTACCCATGGCGGTGCTGAGTTTGTCAATCTTGAGGAAGCGTCGGACCAACTGCCCACCACTGTAGACCTCCAGTACGCCATCTGTTCCCGTCCAGTTTTGAAGGTCTCTGCCAATCTTGTTTTGTTGCTCTTGGGTGCAAGCCACCAAAACAAGTGCTGAGCCCATAACCAAGAGGGTGCGAATGGATAAAGTGGCAGTCATCGTTTTTCTCCTTGTCCCGGGCGATGAGAGGGTCTTCGTCGCTGCCTCGCAGCCTCATACAAGCACACCGCGCTGGCAACAGAGACGTTCAGGCTCTCCACTGCGCCAGCCATTGGAATCGACACCAACTCGTCACAAGTCTTGGACGTGAGGGCCCTCATGCCCTGCCCCTCAGCCCCCATGACCAAAGCGATGGGGCCTTTGAGGTCCACGTCGTAGATGCTGCGGTCTTCGGTGTCAGTGGTCCCGATCACCCAAACGCCTTGCTCTTGCAGCCAACGCAGGGTTCGTGCCAAGTTGGTGACCATGAAATAAGGCACGGTCTCTGCGGCGCCACTGGCGACTTTAGCCACCGTGGCATTGACGCCAACCGCATGGTCTTTAGGTGCAATCACGGCATGAACCCCCGCACCATCCGCGACCCGCAGGCAAGCACCAAGGTTGTGCGGGTCGGTGACCCCGTCTAGCACCAAAATCAATGGTTGCGCGTCGCCTTGCTCGGTCAGGTCGCTGATGACATCGTCGAGAGACTTTGCCACTTCTATTGCGCCTACCTGGGCAACCACGCCCTGGTGTCCACCAGTGCCAGCCAACTGGGTCAGTCGAAGGGCGGGCGCTTCGATCAGTCGGGCCTCAGCCTCTTTTGCCCGGGCGATGAACTGACGCATCCTGGCATCGCGGCGTGTTGGGTCGTAATAGATGGCTTCGATCGACTCAGGTGCGACTTTCAAGCGCACCCCAACGGCATGGAATCCAAACAGTATTTTTTTGCTCATGTCGGCATTATCGCCGCGCTGTCACTCGTCAAACGCCCAGCCGAAACAGTTAACTGCCTTTGGCACTGCTGCGCCAAGGCGTCATCGTGCGTCACCATGACCAGGGTCGTCCCGAACTCGCGATTCAGAGACATCATCAAATCAAGCACAACCCGGCCAGTCGCAAAGTCCAAGCTACCCGTGGGCTCATCCGCAAGCAAAATTTTGGGGTTAACAACAAATGCGCGAGCCAATGCAACGCGCTGCTGTTCACCGCCCGAGAGCACCCTGGGTTTGTGCGACAAGCGCTCACCGAGACCAACCCGCTCTAGCATCGATCGGGCCCGGGCATGGGCATCCTTTTCACCCGCCAACTCAAGCGGCAACATGACATTCTCTAAGGCGCTCAAGTGGGTCAACAATTGAAAGTTTTGAAATACAAAGCCCATATGCTGCGCCCTGAACGCCGCACGATCGTCTTCATTCAACTCGAAAATATTTTGCCCCTCGACCCACACTGATCCAGTGCTAGGCGTGTCCAAGCCCGCCAACAATGACAGCAAGGTGCTTTTCCCAGAACCAGATGCCCCTACGATGGCCACCGTCTCCGCGCGATGGAAATCAAAGCCGACATCAGCAAGAATGGATAATGGCCCTGAGGCGTCGCTGACGACCTTGCCCAAGCCTCGAGCTCGGATCACGCACTCTGATTCATTTAACAAACTCTGATTGCTTGTGTCATTCATGATTCCCACCCAATTCATTGAACATCTGTTAGGCGATCTGCGCCAAGGTCTCCACTCTATTCGATCCTGGCTAACACGGATTTTTGCCGGCTTTTTGCTGGTTTCAAGCGGGGTCATTCATGCCGCTCAAGGAGGCACATTGCTCGTCGTTGGGGACTCACTCAGCGCGGAGTACGGGCTTGCCAGGGGCAGCGGCTGGGTCACTCACTTGACCGAGAAAATCCACCAAGTCGACCCGACCATTGAAGTCGTCAATGCCAGCATCAGTGGCGACACGTCACGCGGTGGTTTGGCGCGGTTTGAGCCTTTGCTGAAGGAACACCAACCCAAGTGGGTGCTGCTAGAGCTAGGGGCCAACGACGCGCTGCGCGGTTTGTCGTTGAGCACACTTCGGGCCAATCTGACCGCCATGACAGAGGCTGCGCAAAACATGGGAGCGCACGTCGTGTTGATTGGCGTGCAAGTGCCACCTAATTACGGCCGCCGCTATACCCAAGAGTTTGCGCAAAGTTTTGAAACCGTGGCCAATCAGACGGGTGCCTCGCTGGTGCCTTTCTTACTCAAGGACATCGCCGACGTGCCAGATGCCCTGCGCTGGTTCCAAGACGACCGCATCCACCCCAACGAAGCGGCACAGCCAATCATGGCGAATAACGTGTGGCCCACACTTCAACCATTGCTTTAAAAATGCCTTTACACACGGTCAGTGCCGTCGATGCACTCTCGCAACTGGAACAGTTTGATGCCATTGTTGATGCCCGAAGCCCTGGTGAGTTCGCGCTAGACCATTTGCCAGGTGCCCAAAACTGGCCTTCACTCAACGACGAGGAACGCGTACACGTTGGCACCATGTATAAACAGGTGAACGCGTTCGAGGCCAAAAAAGTGGGGGCAGCCATGGTCGCAAAGAACGCGGCCCATCACATTGAACAGCACCTCATCCACGCGCCAAAATCTTGGCACCCGCTGGTCTATTGCTGGCGCGGGGGCAACCGCAGCCACGCGCAGGCGACGATTTGGTCAGCCATTGGCTTCAAGGTGGCTCTGTTAGAAGGCGGTTACAAGGCATTTCGAGCCGCGGTGGTCGCCGACATCCCGCAGCAAGTGCAACGCCTCAATTGGTTTGTTGTCGCAGGTGCAACGGGTGTTGGCAAGACCCATATCCTTCATGCTTTGCGTGACCAAGGCCACCAAATCCTTGATTTAGAGGGACTTGCCAACCACCGAAGCTCGGTGCTTGGTTTGCTGCCTGGAGAGCAACAGCCCACGCAAAAGCAGTTTGAAACGCGACTTTGGGACGCCTTGAGAAAATTGCGCAGCGATGCGCCAGTATTCATTGAGTCAGAGAGCAAGCGCGTGGGCAACGTCACTGTTCCTGAGTCCTTGATTTTGGCGATTCGCGCCTCTGCTTGTGTACACATAGAAATGGACCGACCGCTTCGGGCTGCTCTGCTGTTGCGCGACTACGCCCATTTTGCAAACGACACGCTGCTGTTCGCCAACCGCCTAGATACCCTGACCTCACACTTGGGACACGCCACGATCAACGAGTGGAAGCGCTTGCTACAAACAGGGCAAGTCGCTGATGTGGTGCACGCGCTGCTAGAGCAACATTACGACCCCAAGTACTTTGAATCCATGCGTCGCAACTTCACGCACTATGCACAAGCCGCGCAGGTCCATGTCCATGGCATAGATGACGCTGACATGGCCGATGCGGCCCAACAGGTCATTGGCTTGGCAGCTCACCCTGTGTGAGACCTGAATCAACGCGAGTCAGACCATGGTCTGCTCACATCAAGTCAAGAAAAATGTGTGCTGGGGCGCGTCTGTGGTTTGTTGAGCCTCGTGCGCAAAGGCATAGGGTCGATCAGCCGATGGATGCAAGCGCCTGCTCGAGGTCCTCGATCAAATCGCGGGGGCTCTCAAGTCCGACCGCAAAGCGCACCAAAACGCCGTCGTAGGGGACTGGCAAAGTCCGCATGGCAGGCAACTGGTACGGGACAACCAAGCTCATGGGACCGGCCCATGAGTAACCCAATTGAAATAGCTGCAAAGCGTCGCAAAAAGCTTCGACTTTTTCGCGGCTAAAGCGCTTATCAAAAACCACGCTGAACAAACACGCAGCTCCGTCGCACAAGCGCGAAAACGCTTCGTGTCCCGGTGAGCCCGCGAGTGCAGGATGCAACACGCGTGAAAACTCGCTCTTGGATTGTGCCCATTGAGCGAGTTCGCGTGTGGTGTGATCTTGCCGCAGATAACGCAGGCGCATCGATGGCAGCCCGCGCAACACGCGCTCTGCGTCATCACCAGCCACGCCAAGACCCAAACGGCTGTGCGTCATCTGCACGGCACTATGCAATTCTGGGTCGCGAGTGATCACAGAACCCATCAACACATCTGCCCCGCCACTGGGGTACTTGGTCAATGCTTGGATAGAGATGTCCACACCCCACTCAAATGGCTTGAAAGCCAGTCCCGCTCCCCAGGTGTTATCCAACACCGTGCAAATTTTTCGATCGCGGCGGGTGTTGGCTTGCGCCACGGCCTGAACCAAGGCTGGACCGTCAGGAAACTCGAGCGACACCGAGCCGGCCGCCTCTATCCAGACCAAGCGGGTGGCCGAGTTGATTCGCCCTGCCAAGTCATTGGCATCAAGTGGGTCGTACCTTTGATGGGTGATACCCCATTTGGCCAGCTCGACGCTGACGAAAGAAGCATTGGGCCCATAAACGTTGTCAGGCAGCAGCACCTCATCACCCGCTTGCAACAGAGCCATATTGACCAATGTGATGGCCGCCAACCCACTGGGTGCCAGTGTACAAAAGCGCCCCCCTTCTAGCGTGCAGAGTCGCTCTTCCAAAGTGAATGTGGTGGGCGTGCCGTGCAACCCATAGGTGTACGCGGACTTGTCGCGCCAATCGCTTTCATGCATCGCCCGCACAGAATCAAAAACCACGGTAGATGCTCGATGTACAGGCGGCTGCGCCGCTGCAAAGCCACCCGGGGCTTGATAAGCGTGGTGAATGATTTGCGTTTCTATGTCTTTCATGTGTGGACTCTCTGCGACTCTGGCGATCGAATGTTGGACCATTATGTTGCAAAAAAAAGGCGCCCGAAGGCGCCTTGATCATCACAGCGACTCAAAGTCGTTACACGCTCCACTTATTCAACAAGTCAGCTGGGCGAGTGCTGTCGTAGTTCTCAAATGGCTGGTGAATCCACGGGTTGGTGGGCAACGTTTCCACCGAATAGTCTGCTTGGAACGTAGAGAGCCCTTTGGTCCAAATCACTGCACTGCGCAATTCGCTGATGGGCGAGTAGTTGCTGCGCAAAGTGTCGATCACGACCTTGAGGGTATGGCCAGAGTCAGCCAAGTCATCAACCAGCAACACCTTGCCAGCGATTTCACCTTTGGGTGTGGTGATGTAGCGTGCCACGTCCAAATTGCCTTGCACCGTGCCAGCTTCCGCGCGGTATGAACTTGTAGACATGATGGCCAGGGGCTTGTCAAAAATACGCGACAAGATGTCGCCGGGTCTCATACCACCGCGCGCCAAGCAAAGGATGGTGTCGAACTCCCAACCCGACTGGTGAATTTTGATTGCTAATTTTTCAATCAGGTTGTGATACTCGTCGTAAGAAACATAAAGGTGTTTGCCGTCTTCAGTCAACATGGGGGAGCTCCTTGCTATTCAGCGTGGTAAGGGTGTTTCAACAAAATGGTGTGATCGCGATCAGGGCTGGTGGAGACCATGTGGACAGGCACTTGCGTGACTTCCTCAATGCGACGCAAATAGGCCAAAGCATTCGCTGGAAGCTGCTCCATTTGGGTCGCTCCCACGGTGGTATCTTGCCAGCCGGGCAGGGTTTCATAAATCGGCTTGCAGCGCTCTATTTCATCCGCCCCCATTGGCAACAGATCAATGCGCTCGCCATCCAGCTCATAGCCAATGCACAGTTTGAGTTCGTCCAAACCATCCAATACATCAAGTTTGGTGATGCAAAGGCCAGACAAACCATTCACTTGCGCTGAGCGCTTCAGCAAGGCTGCGTCGAACCACCCACAACGCCGACTGCGGCCTGTTGTCGTGCCACGCTCAGCGCCCACTGTCGCCATGTGCCAACCCGGTGTACCTTCAACTTCCCAATCCAACTCGGTCGGAAAAGGTCCTCCCCCCACACGCGTGCAGTAGGCCTTGGTGATGCCCAGCACGTAATGCAAGAGTCCAGGTCCTACGCCAGCACCCGCTGCAGCGTTGCCTGCCACGCAGTTGCTTGAAGTCACAAATGGGTATGTGCCGTGATCAATGTCGAGCAAAGTACCCTGAGCGCCTTCGAACAACAAATTGGCGCCTTGTGCGTGCGCCTCGTTCAACGCCTTTGAAACGTCCGCGACCATGGGTAGCAACTCAGCCGCCTGCGCCATGGCTTCTTGATAGACCGCATCAAACGACACCTGAGAGTCCACCAAATAAGGTTTCACGGCATCAGGCCATTCAATATTGGCGCCGTCTAAAAAAGTGCTTAGCACGTGGTTGTGCAATGCCAATAATTCTTTGAGCTTGATCGCAAAGCGCTCTGGGTGACGCAAGTCTTGGACGCGCAACGCGCGTCTAGCGATTTTGTCTTCATAGGCTGGCCCGATGCCGCGCCCAGTGGTTCCAATTTTTGCACCACCGCTGCGCTCTTTGGCGGCTTCGCGAGCCATATCAATGGTCACATGGAAGGGCAAAATCAGCGGGCAGGCCTCGCTGATAAACAATCGGTCGCGGACACTCACCCCTGCACGCTCCAAGCCTTGAATTTCTTCTAGTAGCTTGCCCACAGACAGGACCACCCCGTTGCCGATGTAGCATTTCACGCCAGCCCGCATGATGCCGCTTGGAATCAAATGCAAAGCGGTTTTTTGCCCATTGATGACCAGCGTATGCCCCGCGTTGTGTCCGCCTTGGAAACGAACCACGCCTGTGGCCGTCTCGGTCAACCAGTCGACCAGTTTGCCCTTGCCCTCATCACCCCATTGGGTTCCAACCACGACGACGTGGCGTGCGGGTGTGGCCTCTTGCTTTTTCATTGTCATTGCTTGTTCAGTCTTATGGAATGGGGCGCACCGTCCACGCACCGTCGAGATAAATCAGTTCCCGGTCACACTCAAATTCGTGCACTTGGTGCTCGTGGCCCGGCAATACGCCGATTACCACCTCACCTTCGTGGCGCAAAGCAGCAACCGCCTCACGCAAACTGGGGTCTGACGACCAGGGCGCACGAATCACCGGCGCAGCGTTTTGCGGAGGCAGCGCGGTAAGTATCTCTTTCAAATCAAGCGAAAAGCCTACCGCTGGCCGGTGACGACCGAAGACGGCGCCCACCTCGTCGTAGCGGCCACCCCGAGCGAGCTCAACCGGTGTGCCGTCCGCAAACTCAGTTGCCAATATCGCAAATCGCATCCCCGAGTAGTAGCCCTGCCCACGCATATCAGCCAAGTCGATCGTGACATCCACGTCGACCAAACTGGCAACCAAGGCTTGCAAGTCTGCAACCGCGGCCTCGATGGCAGGCAGCCGGGGCAACCGCGACGCAACTTGGTCCAACACCTCTGCACCACCGTACAAATCCAACAAGGCGAGCACCGCCTCGAGTGCTTCGACACGCGAATCCTGCATCAATGCTTGCACTTGGTTGCGGTCTTTCACGTGAATGGCCTCACGCAAAGCACCTTTGCGCGCAACCGCAACATCGGCCCAATCAACCAAAGCGTTGATCACCCTGGCGTCCGCCAAATCAACCGTGACGCGACCCAAGCCAACCGAGCGAAGCGCCTCGCGCAGCACCTCGAGTATCTCAATATCGGCCTCTAAGCCCTTGTGGCCAAAAAACTCAGCACCCAGTTGCAACGGCTCGCGCGTGGCGTGGGCATGGGCAGCACGCGTGCGCGCAACGGGGCCGCAGTAGCACAGCCGAACCAACCCCTCGCGATTCAGCAAGTGTGCATCGATTCGAGCCAGTTGAGGCGTCATGTCTGCACGCACGCCAAGGGAGCGACCACTCAGCTGATCGACTGCTTTGAAGGTGTTGAGGTCAAGTGACTGACCCGTTCCGGACAGCAACGAGTCCAAGTGCTCCATGAGTGGCGGCATCACCAACTCGTAGCCGTAGCTGCGGGCGGTATCTAGCATCACTCGGCGCATCTCTTCGATGTGACGCGCCTCAGTAGGCAGCACATCAGCAAATTGATCCGGCAGGATCCAGGCGGACATAGGCGACGATTTCCGTTTGGGCAAAGGGTGCAATTTTACCGTCTTAATCGACCAAAACTTGCCCCAAGCTGGCCATCGTTTTCACATCACCCCAATGCAGTGATCAGAACCAGGCCCAAGGCAATGGCCAGCAGCGCAAATGCACGAATCTGCCGGTCCCCGAGTTTCAGGATTTCACTCATGTAGAGTCGCCATTTTGCAGGCGATACAAAGGGCAACAAGCCCTCAATCACCAATACCAGCCCGATGGCCCAACCCAGTGACTCCAACAATCTGGCGATCTCAACGTGGGGCGTCACCGCGCAAGACGCGCAAGAACTCGTTTTCGGTATCAATGACCATGACATCGCCCTTGTTGGCGAAACTCACAGAATAAGCCTCTAAGCTGCGATAAAACTGTGCAAACGAAGGGTCTCGTCCAAACGCCTTTGCAAAAATCGCTGCAGCCTGACCGTCGCCTTCACCCTTGGTGGTTTGCGCGTCGCGATAGGCCTCAGCCAAAATCACTTCGCGCTGCTTGTCGGCATCGGCTCGAATCTTTTCGCCTTCAGCTTGACCAGTCGAGCGCAACTCGTTGGCAACCCGCTTGCGCTCAGCTTCCATCCGGTCGTAGACCGATTTGGTGATGGTTTCAGCATAGTCAACGCGTGTGATTCGCACGTCGACCACATCCATGCCCCACGACTTTTCGGCACCGTTCACTGCTGCGAGCACTTGTGTCTTCACGTCTGCCATCAGTGCTTCACGATCAGATGACAGCAACTGGAACACCGTGCGCTTGTTCACCTCTTCTTGGAACGAGTTGCGCACCACACGGTTCAGTTGCAGGGCCCCCGCGTTTTCGTTCAGACCCACATTGCGAATGTATGCAGAAGGGTCCGATATGCGCCAGCGCACAAACCAGTCGATCACCACACGCTGCTTCTCGGCAGTCAGCATGGGCTCTGTATCAGAAGAGTCCAAAGTCAGCAAACGCTTGTCGATGTAGCTGACATTTTGAAACGGCGGCGGCATTTTGAAATTCAGCCCTGGCTCAGTGACCACGCGCCGAATTTCACCCAATTGGTACACCACACCAAATTGGCGCTGATCCACCACAAACAAGGTCGAGCTGACCAAAGCCAGCAACAACAGCAAGCTGCTGATTACAAATCCTAATCGGTTCATCAATTTGCTCCAAAAACCTATGCTTTAGCGGGTGGTGCGTGATCGATCGCTGCGCGAGTCAACTGCATTGTTGGATTCGTTTTGCGTTCTAGCCAACGACCCCAAAGAGGGCAACGTGGGAGCCATTCGAGAGGCCGCGGTGCTTGGGGCTGCATCGCCGCGATTGTTCGCCAGCAACTGGTCCAATGGCAAATACAGCATGTTTGATCCTTGGCGCGACTCAATCACGACCTTGGTCACATTCGCATAGACATCGCGCATCGTGTCGAGGTAGAGGCGGTCACGGGTGACTTGAGGCGCTTTTTTGTACTCGGCATAAAGCTGGTCAAATCGGCGCGCATCACCTTCGGCCTGCGCCACGATGCGTGCCTTGTAAGCTTCGGCTTCTTCACGCAAACGCGAAGCCTGACCGCCCGCCCTGGGGATGACGTCGTTGGCATACGCTTGAGCTTCGTTTTTGGCGCGCTCCCGCTCTTGGGCAGCCTTAAGCACATCATCAAACGATGCTTGTACCTGCTCTGGCGGACGCACGCCGCCTTGCTGCAAGTTCACGCCAACCACTTCGATACCCACTTTGTAGCGGTCCAAAATGGTTTGCATCAAAGCGCGCACCCGTGGCGCAATCTGATCGCGCTCTTCAGCCAAGGCTGAGTCCATCTTCATTTTTCCGACAACCTCGCGCACTGCAGTTTCAGCGGCTGAAACAACCGAAGAATCGGGGTCACGGCTCTCGAAGAGGTAGGCGCGCGCATCACTCAAACGGTACTGCACAGCAAATTTGATTTCGACGATGTTCTCGTCTGCTGTGAGCATGGCCGACTCACGCAGGCCCGTGGTGCGCACAATTCGATCACTGCCAACGTCTACTGAGCGAATTTGGGTCACAAATACGGTCTCATGCGCCTGGATTGGGTAGGGCAGACGCCAGTTGAAACCTGCGTTCACCGTGCCATGGTACCGGCCGAACTGTGTGATCACAGCCTGCTGACCTTCTTGGACGATGAAGAAGCCAGAGCCCAGCCAAAGCACCAAAAGGGCTGCAGCGATAAGCCCCGCGCCAATGCCCGTGGCTTTGCCACTGGGGCCACCAGAGCCGCCACCGGAGCCACCGTTACCACCGCGCCCGCCCAACAGGCCGTTGATGCGGCGATTAAAGTCTCGCCACAGCTCATCCAGATCGGGGGGCGTTTGTGAATCTTGCGCAGGACGCTGGGGCTGCTGCCCGCGCGTGTCCCGGTTGGGATCATTGTCGTCATCGCCTCGTCCCCACTGGGGATCATTCAAGTTGTAAACAACTTGGGGCCGGCGCGAGAACACGGTGGTTAATCGATGAAGAAAGCCTGACAACATAAAGAGCACCACTTTTGAATGAAGCCTTTATTGTGGCAGAACGATAAAGGCAGAAAATTTATAGGGAGGTTAGACGGAGGAAACCCTGGCATTTGTCGCTAAATTTCCCAGTCCTCTGGTGTTCGAGTGGTCGATGCGGGGCTCGCCGTCACACGTTGCGCGATCATGCCGCGCAGATCGTCCAAGCCAGCCCCCGACTTTGCGCTGACAAAGACCCGATCGATATCGATGCCGTCCCATTCCATCTGATCGACCCATTGTTCAGGCTGCCGATCGGTGGGAACCGCATCCAATTTGTTAAACACCAATATCTGAGGCACTTCGCCAGCACCAATACCCAGAAGCACACGCTGCACTTCAGCGATTTGCTCTGGCACGGTGTCGCTGCTGGCATCCACGACATGCAACAGCAAGTCGGCTTCGACAGACTCTTGCAAAGTGGCCGAGAAAGCCTCGACCAAGCCGTGGGGCAAATCGCGGATGAAGCCAACGGTATCTGACAAGGAGATCGACCGATGGGCTTGCGCCAAATACATCTCGCGCGTGGTTGTATCCAGCGTGGCGAAAAGCTGATCGGCCGCATACGCTCGCGCCTTCACCAATGCGTTGAAAAGCGTTGACTTGCCAGCGTTGGTGTAGCCCACAATCGAGACAGCAAAATTACCCCTGCGCGCCCTTTGCCGACGTTGGGTTAGGCGCTGCTTTTTGACTTTTTCGATCTTCTCACGCGTGCGCTTCACGGCGTCGGTAAGCATTCGCCTGTCCAGCTCAATTTGAGTCTCGCCCGGGCCGCCTCGATGCCCTACCCCGCCTCGCTGCCGCTCTAGGTGGCTCCAACGGCGAACCAGCCGTGTGCTGAGGTATTGCAAACGCGCCAACTCGACTTGCAGTTTGCCCTCGTGGCTGCGTGCCCGCTGTGCAAAAATTTCTAGAATCAAGAGCGTGCGATCGTTTACGGGCACACCCAAAAATTTTTCAAGGTTGCGTTGCTGCCCAGGACTCAGTGACTGGTCAAAAAGCACCTCTCCCGCTTGCGACATGTGCACAAGCTGTTTGATTTCTTCGGCCTTACCGCTCCCGACAAAAAGCGCCGGGTCTGCGGCTTTGCGCTTGCAAGTCAGTCGATGAGCAACGTGATAGCCAGCTGTCTGGGCCAAAAGCCCCAGCTCAGCCAGCTCATTGTCAAAGTGTGGCTCACCAAAATCCACACCGACCAAAACGACGCCAGGTTGTGCCGTGCTGGGCAGCGACTCTGCTGCTGAAGTCAACGCCGTGGTTTCGGTGTTCAAGCGGCCTCGTTGGCGCCAGGGGCATCGAACTGCACAGCGCGTCCCGGCACGATGGTCGAAATGGCGTGCTTGTAAACCATTTGCGTCACTGTGTTGCGCAACAACACCACATAGGGATCAAAAGACTCAATTTGACCCTGCAACTTGATGCCGTTGACGAGATAAATGGAGACTGGCACATGCTCTTTGCGGAGCAAGTTCAGGTAGGGGTCTTGTAAAACTTGGGCTTTGTTGTTGCTCACGATATGGGTCCGTGTTCGTTGATTCAAAAGAGATGGAGCGATGACGATACCACAAGCAGCTGCAAATAACCTTTAATCCGCGTATGGGTTATGGCTGGTTTTGAGTTCGATGCGCAGCGGTGTTCCTGTGAGGTCAAAAACAGCTCGAATGCGCCCCTCCAAGTAACGCTTGTAGGCATCTGTCACATGCTCGAGCGAGTTGCCGTGGACCACCACCAAGGGCGGATTCATACCGCCTTGATGGGCGTAGCGCAGCTTGGGGCGGAACATGCCCGAGCGCTTGGGCGCTTGGTACTGCACCGCCTCGAGCAGAATCCGCGTGAGCTGAGGAGTTGGCAACTTTCGCGTCGCGGCTGCGTGCGCATTGGCGATCGACTTCCAGACGGGTGCCAACCCTTGGCGCTTGGTGGCTGAAATGGTGTGCACCTTTGCAAACTTCAAAAACGGAAGTCTCTGCGCAATGGATCGCTCAACCAACTCTCGTTGGTATGAGTCCACCGCGTCCCATTTGTTCACAGCAATGGTCAATGCCCGGCCGCTCTCAACGATGAAACCCGCAATATGCGCGTCTTGGTCTGTGACGCCTTGGGTGGCATCCAAGAGCAACAGCACGACGTTTGCGTTTTCAATGGCTTGCAGGGTTTTGACCACTGAGAATTTTTCGATGGCCTCGAAGACTTTGCCTTTGCGGCGCAAACCGGCGGTGTCGATGAGCTCAAAGTGTCGGCCCGCCTTCTCAAACGGAATACTGATCGCATCACGCGTCGTACCCGGCAGGTCAAATGCCACCAGGCGCTCCTCGCCAAGCCAGGCATTGATCAGCGTGGATTTGCCCACGTTGGGGCGCCCCGCAACGGCCAAGCGAATGGGGCGATCTGCCTCGCCCGTGGCTTCGTCGGGCTCGACATCTGGCAAATTGAGGGCGCCCAAGGCTTCATCGAGCAGCGAGCGCACACCTTGACCATGTGCTGCAGAGACTGGCATGACCTCGCCGAGTCCCAACTCATAAAACTCGGTGAGTTGTAAGCCCTGCTGCATCCCTTCTGCCTTGTTGGCGACCAACAAAGTGGGTTTGCCTAGCCTGCGCAAATAATTGGCAATGTCGTGGTCTTGCGCGCTGATACCGTCGCGCGCATCGACCACGAACACCACCACATCAGACTCGATCACCGCCTGCCGAGTCTGCTTAGCCATCTCAAAGAAAATGCCTTTGTCAGCTTCAGGCTCGAACCCCCCGGTATCAATCACCAAGTATTCACGCCCAGCGAGTTTGCCTTTTCCGTAGTGCCGGTCACGGGTCAAACCAGCATAGTCGGCCACAATCGCATCACGCGATTTGGTTAAACGATTGAAAAGTGTGGACTTGCCGACATTGGGTCGACCGACCAACGCGATGACTGGAATCATTCAGGTTGCCAAGCAAAAACACCACCCTTGGCGGTGACGGCGATCAACGTTTGGTTGACCAAAAGCGGGACTCCAACGACAGGCGAACCATCAGTGGGCACTCGCGCCAACACCTGCCCGTTGCTTTTGGAGACCCAGTGAACATAACCCTCAACGTCTCCAACCGCAATGGTTTGGCCCAGCGACACAGGCGCGCTCAGCTGGCGGAACTTCAGTGCATCCTGCTGCCAAAGAAGATCGCCCGATTCTAGTTGCCACGCCTTGAGAACCCCGTTGGAGTTGCTGCCAAACACGCGGGTGTCATCGCCGGCAAGCCCAGTGTGTCCTTCGTCTTCTTGTGCCCAAAGTCTTTGCCCCTTTGCTAAGCTGGCGCACGCCACACTGAGCTGGAACGCACGCGCGCATATCGCGTCGCCTGACGCAAAGGCGCCAGCCACGATGTCGCTCAGCCGCTCAATTTCGGTGGCGCCGCGAGGGCGAGCCATGGAAACAGACCAAAACGCCTGCCCGTTATCGGGGCGCAAGGCCACCAAATTTTCAGCTAAGCCTGCCATCACGCTGTTTTGGTATGCCCCCAAGAACAATGGCGCACGCAAAGCCAAAGGCTCCCCAGAAAATGTGTGCTTCCAAAGCCTCGCACCATTGGCCGCATCAAACGCGAATACATGCCTAGCCCCGGTGATCACGAACACCCGCCCTGCCACCACCAGCGGTGGTGTGAACACCTTCGCATCTAGGGTTTGGCGCCAGACGACCTCGCCTTGCACGGCGGCCGTTAGTCGATTGTTGGAGTCGACAACCACAGCGGTTCGCCCATCAAAACCGACGCCAGCAGAAATCCCTTGGGGAATGTCGAGCTGCCAAAGCTGCTTACCGTCGCTTGCTTGACGCACTTCCAAGCGACCTGCGTCGCTGGCGAGCGCGATTTGCCCGCCCGAAACCTGGGCGCGTGTTGCTTCGACAGTGGCGCCTAAGTTGGCACGCCACGAGGGCTGAATCTTGATGGCGGACTCAGCCACCTGCGGTAGCGGAGAGGGGCTTGGCCGCTCAGGGCCCGTTGAGCAGCCCAGCAGCGCGAAGCCGAAACCAACCAGCAGCCACTGCTGCCACCCAAGTTTATTCTTCAATGGATACACCCAGCGCATTGAGTTTGACTCCCACCATCTGTCGATACAAAGTACCCGAGTTCAAGCTGCTGTACGCGGTCTGATAGGCCTCAATGGCCGCAGCTCGCTCACCCTTTGCTTGCAATATATCGCCACGGCGATCCGCCACGAGCGCTCCGTAGCTCTTGGGCCAGTCACCATCCAAATACTTGAGGGCTGCATCCCATTGCTGCTCTTTCATGGCCACAGCGGCCAGCCTCAGAGCAATCGAGGCGGCTAAGCCTGCGTCGTCGGTCGCGGATTGTGCGGCGCTCAGCACAGCCTTTGCATCTTGGGCTTGATCGGCATCAAACAACACTTTGGCCACCAAAAGTTGCGCGTGCTGTGTCAAGGTGGCGCCAGACACGTTGCTGTGCATGTCTTGCAAAATTCGACGCGCCTTCTCGACATCGCTGTTTTGCGCGGCCTGTTCGAGCTCGCCGTACAACTGGGCGGCTTTTTGAGCCTGATCCCGCTGCCAGTACTGCCACCCAGTCCAACTGGCGTAAGCAATCAAGGCTGCACTCAGTAACCAAGTGATTGCGTTGCCCCACTTGGCCCAAAAGGCTTTGAGTTGGTCAAGTTGCTCTTGCTCTTCTAAGTCAAGGTGTTGGGTAGCCATGGTTTCAATTCTGTTTAGCTTGTGGTTTCGAATGGGTGATTGTAGGGCTACAGCTTTGCCCACCAATCAGGCAACTGCGCGATGGGGAGCGAAAACTGTGGCTCACCTGCCCCACCGTCAAAACGCAAATCTTTGACAGTGACCTCTTCGCGCTGCAACTCATCGGGCCCAAACACCAACGCCCAGCGCGCCCCGCTGGCATTGGCCTTTTTGAATTGGGACTTCATGCTACCTTGAGCCTCAGCGCCAGTGGCATGCATTTGCACAGAAGCGCCGGCTTGACGCAATTGCCGGCAGGCACGGGCAACAACAGCAGAGGAGTCCAAGTCTGGAACGATGGCGTAACAATCTGGCTGCATGGCTGCGGGCAAACAATTCTGGGATTTGAGTAGCTCCAGCAGGCGCTCCATGCCCAGGGCCCAGCCAACAGCCGGCGTCGCCTTGCCGCCAATTTGTTCAAACAAGCCGTCATATCTACCGCCTGCGCAAACGGTTCCTTGTGCGCCTAACTCAGTGGTCACAAACTCAAAAACGCTCAGGTTGTAGTAGTCCATCCCGCGCACCAAACGTGGGTTGATTGTGTAAGCCACCCCATTGGCGTCCAAAATCGCCTTGAATGCTTCGAAATGGGCGAGCGAGGCTTCGCCCAAGTGCTCCATCAACCGTGGGGCCGCTTCGACCAGTTCTTGCATTTGCGGGTTCTTGGTATCCAAGATGCGCAGGGGGTTGCTGTGCAAGCGCCGCAGTGCGTCGGCATCGAGTTGGTCGGCGTGCTCGGTAAAGTAGCGAATCAGCGCCTCGCGATGTTGGGCGCGCTCGCTGGGCTGGCCAAGGCTGTTGATTTGTAACTCAAGTCCGCGCAGGCCCAGTTGATTCCAGAGGTCACAAGCCATGATGACGATCTCGGCGTCAACATCTGGCCCACGAAAGCCCAACGCCTCTACGCCAAACTGATGAAATTGTCGGTAGCGTCCGCGCTGAGGGCGCTCATGTCGGAACATGGGCCCGGTGTAGAACAAACGCTTTGGGCCTTCATAAGTCCAGTTGTGCTCAATGGCTGCTCGGACCACACCAGCTGTGCCCTCGGGGCGCAAGGTGAGGGCCTCGCCATTGAGTCTGTCTTCGAATGAGTACATCTCTTTCTCGACAATGTCTGTGACCTCACCGAGGCCACGCACGTACAAGCCGGTGGGCTCCACGATAGGCGTGCGCACACCGCGAAAGGCATACCGTTGCACGACCTGTTGAAGCTGCGATTCCAGCCAACCCCAGTGATCTGACTCCGGAGAGACAATGTCGTTCATGCCTTTGACGGCGCTTAATACTTCAGCCATTCGCTCACTCGCCTCGAAGATTCTCAGCCACGCCAAAGCGCCGCTGCACGTATTGCTCAACCATCTCGTGAAAGGCTTGCGCTATGCCCTCACCCCGCAACGTGGCCACTTTTTCTCCATCCACATAGACGGGTGCCGCTGGCGCCTCACCTGTGCCAGGTAAGCTGATCCCGATGTCTGCATGCTTGCTCTCGCCAGGCCCATTGACGATGCAACCCATCACGGCCACCTTGAGGCTCTCAACCCCTGGGTACTCCGTTTTCCAGCGCGGCATCGAGCGGCGCAAATGGTCATCGATGTCTTTGGCCAAGTCCTGAAACAGCGTGCTGGTGGTTCTTCCGCATCCGGGACACGCTGTCACACTCGGCACGAAGCGCCGCAAGCCCAATGCTTGCAAGATCTCACAGGCAATCACAACTTCTTGAGTCCTCGACTCATTTGGCTGAGGCGTCAACGAGACGCGAATGGTGTCACCAATGCCTTCTTGCAGCAAGATAGACAAAGCCGCAGCAGAGGCCACTGTCCCCTTGGTACCCATTCCAGCTTCGGTGAGGCCCAGGTGCAAGGCATATCGGGCGCGTTGATGCAACTCGCGATACACCGTGATCAAGTCCTGCACGCCGCTGACTTTGCAAGACAAAATAATGTTGTTGGATGGCATGCCCAGCTTCTCAGCCATTCGCGCCGAATCGAGGGCCGAGGTGATCAAAGCCTCGGCCATCACTTTCTTGGCATCCCATGGCACGGCCCGCGCGCTGTTTTCATCCATCAAAGCTGCCAGCAAATCTTGATCCAAGCTACCCCAGTTCACACCAATGCGAACCGGCTTTTCGTGGCGCAATGCAGCTTCAATCATCTGCGCAAACTGCTTGTCTTTTTTGTCGCCTTTGCCCACATTTCCTGGATTGATTCGATACTTTGATAGCGCTGCGGCACAGTCTGGGAAATCAGTGAGCAACTTGTGGCCGTTGTAGTGAAAGTCGCCGACCAGTGGCACATCAACGCCCATGCGATCGAGCTGCTCGCGAATGTAGGGCACCGCTCGCGCAGCGTCTTCGTTGTTGACTGTGATGCGGACCAACTCAGAGCCAGCCTGAGCCAACTCTTTGACTTGTATCGCGGTGCCCACAGCATCCACCGTGTCGGTGTTGGTCATCGACTGCACGCAAACCGGGTGATGCCCACCAATGCCCACGGTGCGACTTCCCCATCGCACCTCAGTGACCAAGCTGTTTCGCGCATTGAAAGACATGGAACCATCCGCTTTTTGCGTCATATTTTTACTCCACCTCAAATCGGGCGACCCGCTGGCGGGTATTGGCCGAGAAGTCAATATCGCGGCCATCACGCGTCACCGATGTGCCAGGCGCGTTGCCCAGCACGAGCGACCAGGGTGCACCTGAGGTAATCAGATGGTATGTGCCAGGCTGCATGATGCGATTCAACAGCACCTCGCCGTCCATCGACTTCACTTCGACCCAAGCAGTTTCTCGCGCGTGCAAGACGAGACCTAAAGTTCCCGGTGGGGGCGCCGTCAATTGATCCACTTTGGGCGCCCTCTGCTCATCAACGCCTGCATTCGATTCAGTAGGCCCACCTGCCAAGGCCAGCGCGGGCTTTTGCTCAAGCGCCTCTGTGCCGACCTGCGAGGACGCAGGTGACGCATCAACTGCTGCTGCCGCTGGTGCTGGTGCTGCCGCTTCGACTGCCGCGCCCCTCGATTGGTCTGGACCATTGGACGCAACCGGCTCTGTTGATGCCACATCGGCGTCGCCTTCAACCATGGCGCCCGCCGGCCCGTCGCTCACCTCCTCGACCTGCAATGTTTTGGGCTCACCCAAAACGGCGGTCACCGAACTCTCAGCCAGGTATGTCGCATCGTCGCGCGCAAATCCATTGATGACAGACTGGGGATTCGCCAGCCACCAACCCACCAGCCCAAAACACAACACGGTGGCTGCAGCAACCACAAACCACTTCAAAGCCGGCGAGCTTTGGCTGGAGTGAAATGCCACAGGTGTCATGCGTGCGGGCTCGTGTAAGTTTCGAAATTGGATCTGCTCAGGACGGGGCCATGCCTCCATGATCTCTCTGGAGTCGATTTGCAAATGGCGACACACGCTGGCGGCCAGCGCACGCGCGAAGACCGCATCAGGCAGTGCTTCCATGCGCCCGGCCTCTAGCGCCTGCAACTGAACCAACGGAACTTTCAATGCAGCAGAGATCGCCACCAGGTGGACGCCTTTGGCCTCGCGAGCTTGCTGCAGCATCTCCCACGCCAATGGGGTAGGCGACTCACTCTGTTGGCCCGCGGTGTCGCCAGCGTGCGGCTGTGGCACCAAGGGTGTGGTTTCTTCAGTCATCAACCTTACCTCGAGAAATGGCGTCATGAACCACACCGCTGCCTGGTGTGTGAGCGCTGGGTTGGCGCGACTCGCCTCGCTCAGCCATCACACGCTCTGCATGGGCCTGAAGCGAGAGGGTTCGCGTGGTCGCCGCAGGCCCGTCATTGAATCGTCTCATTTGCGTCATCAAACCTGACCAGTCCCCTTGTGACATTTGAAAATCAGCCCAAAGCAAAGCCACCGCTTCAACTTCAGGCCATCGCTGGCGACCTGACGTGAACAGCCGGTCTGCTCGCACGACATCGAAACCTGCGGCGCACTGCGCCAGTAACATGGTGTTTTGAAACGCCAGCTCGCCGGTTGGCAAAGCCGCCAAGGCCTCCATGCCGGCCTCCTCGTTGCCATTGATGCACATAGACCAAGCTTGACTCTGAAGCAGCGATCGGTCGTTGGGCGCCAAGGCCAATGCACGGTCTAAGGTGACATGAGCCTGAGCCACCTCGCCCATAGACAACTGGCTCAATATCTTCACATGCAAAGCTGCGACCGAGTCAGGGGCAATCGACAGCGCGTGTTCCGCCTCTTGCAAGGCAACCGAGAACTGCCCCCGCTGCCAATATGCGCTGGCCAATTCAACGCGCAAATCGACCCTCTGAGAAATGTCGGTAGGGGCAGCCGGCCCACCATTGCTTGCGCTAGATTGCACTGCCGCACAGCCGCTCAAACCTGCAACGGCTGCAAGTGCAACAAGCGCCGCACGCAACTGGGCTGAAGTCCAGCTGCTGCGCATCATGAGGGCACCTGCGGCTTTTCCACCCATTGAACCACCTGCCTGCGCTGGGCCATGCGCTCTGAAACGCGGGTGCGGTCTATGACATCCCCCGCCAATTGTCCACAGGCGGCGTCGATGTCATCGCCACGCGTTTTGCGCACGGTGGTCACGATGCCTGCGGCCAAGAGTGTTTTGGCAAAAGCTTGTACCGCCTGCGCAGATGATTGTTTGAGCCCTGATTCTGGAAATGGATTAAAGGGGATCAAGTTCAATTTGGCACGCCACGGCTCAGCCGAGAGCAACTTCACCAATGCCCGAGCGTGCTCGGGCTGGTCATTGACCCCGTCCAACATGCAGTACTCCAGCGTGATGAAGTCTCTGGGCGCAGCTGGCAAGTAGTGGCGGCATGCCGCCATCAACTCAGCGAGTGGGTATTTTTTGTTCAGCGGCACCAAGTCATTGCGCAAGGCGTCCGTGGGCGCATGCAGTGAGACGGCCAATGCCACGGGGCAGTCAGCCGCCAACCGCTCCATCATCGGAACGACACCAGATGTGGACACCGTGACGCGCCTTCTGGACAAGCCGTATCCGTGGTCGTCTAGCATCACTCGCAAAGCTGGAACCAAGGCGTGGTAGTTTTGCAGCGGCTCGCCCATGCCCATCATCACCACGTTGGTGATCACGCGATCGCTGTGCTGTTGCTCGGCCCTGAGCGTGTGCTCAACGAACCAAAGTTGGGCAACGATCTCCGCCGTACTCAGATTGCGACTAAACCCCTGGTGCCCGGTTGAGCAAAAACGACAGCCAACGGCACAACCAGCTTGCGATGAAACACAAAGGGTGCCGCGGTCTTCTTCGGGTATGTAGACCGTCTCAACTGCGTTTCCGTCACCGACATCGAACAACCATTTGATGGTGCCATCGCGTGAGTCTTGTCGACTGATGGGTGACAGCGCCGCTACATGCGCTTGTGAAGGGAGCTTGTCACGCAAGCTTTTGGCCAAATCGGTCATCAACGTGAAGTCGCTGACTCCGCGTTGATGAATCCAACGAAACAGCTGCGTGGCGCGAAAGCGCTTTTCACCCAGCTGTTCGCAAAATGCGGCCAACCCCTCGAGATCGAAATCGAGCAAATTGACCGGCATCTTCAAATTAACGTGAGTACACGTTCATGCCAGGGAAGAAGAATGCGACTTCAACCGCGGCGGTTTCTGGGGCGTCAGAGCCGTGAACGGCGTTGGCGTCAATGCTCTCGGCGAAGTCCGCGCGAATGGTTCCGGCTTCGGCCTTCTTGGGGTCAGTAGCGCCCATCAAGTCGCGGTTTTTGGCAATCGCGCCTTCGCCCTCCAATACTTGGATCATGACGGGGCCCGAGACCATGAAGTCGACCAAGTCTTTGAAGAATGGGCGCTCACGATGCACACCGTAAAACGCTTCTGCTTCACCGCGCGACAAATGGGCCATTTTGGCGGCGATCACCTTCAAGCCAGCACCCTCGAATCGGGCGTAAATTTGACCGATCACGTTTTTGGCGACCGCGTCGGGTTTGATGATGGAGAGAGTGCGTTCAATGGCCATGGTATTCCTCTGATAAACAAAATGCCGTTACAAAACCCAGCATTCTAACCGCCCAAGCGCCAAAGAGGCACCGCGAGTGGGCTATCTTTTGAAACGCTTTTTGGCTTGCTTTTGGGCCTTGCGCTGCTGCGCAATGGTGTCAGCGCCGATATAGCCCACCGACGTCCGCATGGGGTCCGGCTGGCCACCGACGCGCCCAGCACTGGGCGGAGCCCCGCGGGAGCCTCTGGCTCCAGTGCCAGCCCGAGACGGTCGATCCGAAACCCGGCCAGGCCTTTGCCCAGCACCCCTGTGCATCGGCTTGGGCTTGGCATCCAAGCCCACCGCACCGGCCAATTGAGCGACGTCGCGCGGGGTGAGCTCGACCCACGTGCCGCGCCGCAACCCTCTGGGCAAAACCACGCTACCGTAGCGAATGCGAATCAACCTGGAAACAGCATGCCCGACAGACTCAAATAGACGGCGGACTTCACGGTTGCGACCCTCAGCAATGGTGACTTTGATCCATGTATTGGCACCCTCGCCGCCGCCCTCTTGCAAGGTCAAAAAATGGGCTGGACCGTCTTCCAATTCGATACCGCTCAACAAGCGCTGCTTCGACTCTTCAGTCAGAGTGCCCAGCACGCGAACAGCGTACTCACGCTCTAGACCGAACCTGGGGTGCATGAGTTGGTTCGCCAATTGGCCAGAGTTGCTGAACAACAGCAAACCCTCGGTATTCAGGTCCAACCTACCGACAGACTGCCATTTGCCTTGGTGCAGGCGAGGCAGCTTGCGAAACACGGTGGGGCGGTTTTGAGGATCGTCGTGGGTGACGACCTCGCCTACTGGCTTGTGATACGCCAGCACCCGCATGGGCGGTGGATCGATCACGACCCGTACAGGCTTGCCGTTGACTCGGATCGTGTCGCCAAACTTGATGCGCTGACCCACGTGTGCGGGTTCGTTGTTGACCGATATGCGCCCTTCTAAAATCAAACGCTCCATGTCCAACCGAGAGCCCACACCGGCCTGGGCCAACACTTTGTGTAGCTTTGGCATGTCCTCTTGAGGCGGGAGCACGCGCTTGTACGTCGCCGGCTCTGCGCTGTCTTGCGTGGCGTCGAAGTCGCCTGAGACCACGTCGTCAAAGTCTAAAGCGACCTCATCGGCGTCTATTGGCTCGGTGGGTTCATTTGAATCTAAACGGCCCTCACGGGCGGGTTTGTTGGGTTTCATGGTCCGGTGGTGTTTCCGATTGAGGTGGGTCAACTGGGGCTGACTCGGGCGGTGCCGCTTGAACCTGCGAAGCGTTCAAGTCTGGCGCAAAAGGCGCGCCATCGCTGTCAGATGGCGTCGCTTGATCAACGGAGGTGGGGGTCTCCATTTGTTCGGGTTGTGGCGTTTGGGCATCTGGGGCTGCCCCGTCGTCAGCCGCGGGCTCTAAGTCCAACTCGGGTGAGTGCTCAGCCGCCACACCTGAGCCTTGCAAGTGGAGCGCAAGCTCAGCATCTTGGTTCGACAGCGCCTCTTCGAGCTGCACGTCGGTCAACTCTGGCAACTGGTCAAGAGATGCCAGGCCCAGGTCTTCCAAAAAATGCTTGGTGGTTGCCAACAAGGCGGGGCGCCCCACTGTCTCACGGTAGCCAATCACTTCAACCCAGCCGCGGTCTTCCAGTTGCTTGATGATCAAAGAGTTCACCGTTACACCACGAATGTCCTCAATGTCACCGCGCGTCACCGGTTGCTTGTAAGCAATGATTGCCAAAGTCTCCAAAGCGGCTCGGGTGTATTTGGGCGGCTTCTCGGGGTGCATGCGCTCGAGGTAGCGACGCATCTCAGGCCGACTTTGGTAGCGCCAACCCGTAGCAAGGCATACCAACTCAACCCCCCTTTGCGCACACTCATCCTGCAACTGCGCGAGCAGCAGTTTGATTGTGTCAGCAGAGAGTTGGTCCTCGTAGAGAGCCACCATGTCCTTCAAAGACAGCGGCTGGCCCGAGCAAATCAGGGCAGTTTCGAGGACGCGCTTGGCATCCGAGGTGTTCATGTTGAGAGTTGGAAATGAGAAGGGGCTACGCGAACGGCGATCGCCCATGAAAGGTGTGAGCCCTTGGCATCACAACAGACTGGCCTCATTGTACTCAAGGCCAGCCTGTAAAGCAGCTTGCCTCCAAGCCGACGGCGGCGGCGCCCACCAATGCATCGACTCACCCGTCGCTGGATGCTGAAGCGCTAGGTCATGGGCATGCAGCGCCTGAGCCGACATGCCCCAAGCCACCCGCCCGCCATACAAGGTATCCCCAATCAACGGGAAGCCACGCCACGCCAGATGAACACGGATTTGGTGTGTACGCCCCGTCTTGAGCTTGCACCGCATCAGCACGCAACCATCACCAGACGCCAGTACCCGAGCGTGTGTCTGGGCTGGTTTGCCGTTTGGCACGACACCCATGCGCAAGCGGTTTTTGGGGTCCCGAGCGATCGGTTGATCGATTTCATATTCGCTCCCAACCTGTCCGCGCCCACTGGCAATCGCGACATAAATTCTTTGCACTGTGCGTTCAGCCAACTGCTGCACCAAATGAGCCATTGCCTCACGCGTTTTGGCAACCACCATCAAGCCACTGGTGTCTTTGTCCAAGCGATGCACAATGCCCGCTCTGGGCAACTCAGCGGCCCCGCGGTGGTGGTGGAGTAAGCCATTCAAAACCGTACCAGACCAATTGCCTGCACCAGGATGAACCACCAACCCGGCGGGTTTATTGATGACCAAAATATGAGGGTCTTCAAAGACGATATTTAATTCAAGCGCCTCGGGCACAAACGCGGTCGCCTCTGGTGTAGGGCGCAGTTCTATGTCGACGGCTTGACCCGCGCCAACCTTGCTCGAGGGCTTGATCACCACCTTGCCCTGAACCTGCACACAGCCCATCAGTATCAGCTGGGTCAAATACGAGCGCGATAGCTCCGGCACCCAGGTTGCCAAGCACTTGTCTAGGCGCTTGCCATGGGCGTCGGTGGAGGCCACGAAGACCCGCTGATCGATTTCGGCAGCCACATCAAATTCGGTCAACGGGGCCGCCACTTCCACATCGTTCTCAGTGGCGCATATAATTTTTTCATTCATTACTCACCTCTTCAAGGTGACGCGCCAGAAGGTTCAAAGAATTCATGTCCAAATTATCCCTGCTTTCTATCGGGCTGGTGCTTCTCTTAGGCGGATGCGCCAGTGAACTCAACCAAGACAAGACCCTCGGATGGAGTCCCAACCGAATTTTCCAAGAGGCTCGCGATGAACAAGAGGCTGGCAATACGGACAAAGCGGTCGAGCTGTATCAAAAACTAGAGGGTCGAGCAGCCGGCACGCCACTGGCACAGCAAGCCATGCTCGATGCAGCTTACCTTCGCTATAAGTCGCGGGAGCCGGTATACGCTGAGGCTATTTTGGACCGCTTCATGCGAGCCCACCCGACCAGCCCAGCCATGGACTATGCCCTGTATTTGAAAGGCTTGGTGAACTTCAACGACGACGCTGGCATGTTTGGCCTGCTCGGTGCAGATGACCTCAGTGAGCGCGATCAACAGGCGTCCAAGGATGCATTTGAATCTTTCCGTGAGTTGGTGACACGCTTTCCCAACTCTAAATACGCGGCAGATGCCAGAGAGCGCATGGGCTACATCGTGAACTCACTGGCCCAGTACGAAGTGCACGTGGCCCGCTACTACCTCAAGCGAGGCGCCTACTTGGCGGCGATCGCAAGGGCCCAGCAAACCTTGCAGGACTACCCGCAAGCGCCGGCCTTAGAAGAGGCGCTGGCGATCCTGATTCAAGCGTACGACGCCATCAACCTGCCGCAACTGCGCGACGACAATCTGCGCATTCTGAAACAAAACTTCCCCCAAAGCGCTTACCTCAAACAAGGCTTACAGGTTGAAGCCAAAAGCTGGTGGAAGCTTTGGTGATCCACTGCGCCGGGTAAATCTGCTTGGCATGGCTAATCAAATAGCGGGCTGACTCACCAAGCCACGAACCCACTCGTCGGCCTGCTCGCGTTGAGCCAAGACTTTCATGGGTGGCAGCGCAGCCCTCAGGCGGCTGCCATAGCTGCTGCGCATGAGCCTGTGGTCTCCAATCACCAACATGCCGCGATCTGTTTCAGTGCGAATCAGTCTGCCCGCACCTTGTTTCAGAGCCACCGCGGTTGCGGGTAGGCTATGGCGCGAGAATGCAGACTCGCCTACCGCCTCGATGCGCCTTGCGCGCGCCTTACCCACGGGGTCATCAGGCACAGGAAACGGCAATTTATCCAGCACCACCAATTGCAGCATGTCTCCGGGTAGATCTACGCCCTCCCAAAAAGAAACAGAAGCCACCAAGACCGCACCGCGGTTTGGCTGTGGCTGCGCAAATCGCGCCAAAAGCTGCGGCTTGGGTTCCTCGCCCTGAGCCAAAACCACAACCCCCGTCCCCTGCAGTGAGTCACGAAAACACTGGGCGGCGGCTTCGAGCGCACGCAAGCTTGTGGTCAAAAACAAAGTGCGTCCACCCAACTCAAGTACCCACGGCAAGATCGACGCCGCGAGGCTTTGGGTGTGGGCTGGGTCGCTCGGCGCTGGCAGATCGTTGGGCACCCACAGCGCGGCCTGACGCCCGTGATCAAAGGGGCTATCGACCACCAAGGTCTTGGCCTCCACAAGGCCCAGTGGCTCGCAAAACCAAGACAAACTTGGTGTGTCGCCCAAGGTGGCAGAGGTAAATACCCAACTGCGTGGGCCGCGCTGCGGCGCCTCCACGGCCTCTGATTGAATGTTCGCACCTGAGACGCTGGCAAACGCTTGCGCGGAATCGAGCGGGCTGTTCACCCAACGCCACTGTTTACCGACATCCAACCACTTCACGTGATCCACATCAGCGTCTGCACTCAATTCACGCAAGCGCTGACGCAACCCTTGCACGCGCTCAAACAGCCGAACGAAATCCGGGTTCAGCTCAGACACCGAGTCCAAATCGCTAGCCAAGTCGGCCAACGCCCCGTCCAGCGCGTGCGTGCCGGCGTGCCAATCACTGGGAGAGACGCCTTGCGGTGCAGCCCCGTCAAATGCCAACCGACGAGAGTAACCAGCGCTCCCCATTGTCAAACGCTGATCTCTGGTGGCCTTTTCTAGCGCGGCGCAGCGTTGCGTCCAGTCACACAGGCCGCGCGCGTGCTGCAACCCGCAGACCAAAGCATCACGACTGAGATCCAAAAGCTGGCCACTGCCAATTTGAGCACCCAATAACATGACACCAATTTC
>CBFIFT010000006.1:0-33456 GCA_965661935.1 Burkholderiaceae bacterium
CTTGACCACGTGCTGTTGTTTGGTCCGCCGGGTTTGGGCAAGACCACGCTGTCGCACATCATTGCCAACGAACTGGGTGTGAACCTAAGACAAACCAGTGGGCCGGTGCTGGAAAAGCCCAAAGACCTGGCCGCGCTGCTCACCAACCTTGAGCCCAACGATGTGCTGTTCATCGATGAGATCCACCGGCTCTCGCCAGTTGTCGAAGAGATTTTGTACCCAGCGCTAGAGGACTATCAAATCGACATCATGATTGGCGAAGGCCCAGCGGCGAGGTCGATCAAGCTTGATTTGCAGCCTTTCACCTTGGTGGGTGCGACCACTCGGGCTGGTATGTTGACCAACCCTTTGCGAGACCGCTTTGGGATTGTGGCCCGCTTGGAGTTTTACACCCCCGAGGAACTCACGCGCATTGTGACGCGCTCGGCCGGCCTCATGGACGCCCCCATCGATGCCGCAGGCAGCATGGAAATTGCCCGCCGTTCACGGGGGACGCCGCGCATTGCCAACCGGTTGCTGCGCCGGGTGCGTGACTACGCAGACGTCAAGGGCAACGGGCGGATCGACTCAGCGATTGCCCAAAAAGCCTTGACCATGCTGGACGTCGACCCGCAGGGCTTTGACGTCATGGACCGCAAATTGTTGGAGGCTGTGGTTCACCGATTTGATGGCGGCCCCGTTGGCTTGGACAACATCGCCGCCAGCATCGGTGAAGAGCGTGACACCATTGAGGACGTGATCGAGCCCTACTTGATTCAGCAGGGCTTTTTGCAGCGCACCCCTAGGGGCCGCATTGCAACTTTGGCGGCCTACCGCCATTTGGGTGTTGCCGCGCCGCAAGGCGATGGTTCGTTGATTTAGCGGCTGCGCGGCTTGATGGCCTCACCCAACCAGCGGCGCACATGCGCCGTGGATCAGGTTGATATTTCGTCTGATGGTGGTGCGTCTTGCAGGTGACGGGTGTCACCCCAATGCAAAAGAGTGAGGGCTTGTGGGGTCCACAAAAAGCGGTGTATCGCCGCATTGCCCAGTTCCCACTGGCGTGGCGCCTCTGTGGCTACGCCGTGCGCGGCGCGATACATCACATCCAGTACGCCACCATGCGCGGCGATCAAAATCTGCTCGCCCTCGTGCTGCGAGGCAATGGCGTCGATTGCGCCGAGCACCCGATCGCGCAGCTGTGCCAGGCTTTCGCCGGCCTCAGGCGTGAACCATTGGTCGCGGTGCTGCCACGATAGGCTGTGCTCAGGGTGGCGGGCTTGTATTTCGTCCCAAGTCAGGCCCTGAAAAGAGCCAAAGTGCCGCTCGCGCAAGCCCGTGTGACCGATCACCTCTAAATCGTGGTGGTTGGCGATGGCTTGTGCGGTGTGAAATGCCCGCTCCAAATCGCTGGCGTAAAGCGCATGAAACACCTCGTCGCGCAACGCCAAGCCTGCTTGTTCGGCTTGCCAGCGCCCCAGCGCGCTCAAAGGCGTGTCAAGCTGCCCTTGGATCCGCTTCTCGGCGTTCCAAGTGGTTTCTCCGTGGCGGATGGCGATGATGCGGGTGGGGTTCTGCATGGTGGCTTTCGGTTAGCGGGCAACCTCGCGCCGCACGGTGACGGGTCTGGGTTGCCCGTTTGGGTAATCGGTGAAAGCCGAACGCACCAGTGCGTCGGCCAAAACGTCGGCATCGCTCCAAGGGCCTTGGTATTGGGCTTGCGCGTCGAATGCCACGGCTTGCGTGGCACGCTCACGCAGCACAACCGACAGACTCAGCAGGGTCCATTTGCCTTCGCCTGCTGGCAGTTGAAAAGTGATCGCCATGCCTGAGCCCGAAGTGCCCACCCACATCCTAGACCCGAAGGGGCTGGGGTGGCGCAGGTCTGCGGGCGGTTCGACCGCGTCCGCTTGCCAATGGATTTGCGCCACCCATGGTGCCGATGCTGAGTCTTGGACTTTCAGCCCTTGGCGCTCAAGTTCGGCGGACAGCGACTTGGCGACCGCCGCAAATGACTCGTTGTCTTGCGAGGGGCGGCGTTCAATTTGGATTGCGGCGCCCACTGGTATGCGCTGTGTCGGCGCCGCGAAGGAGCGCACTTCGCTTTCGATGGTGCGCGTGTTGGCACAAGCGCCCAACGCCAAAGCCAGACACAACAGCCCCGCTTTGTGCCAGGCCCGTCGGCTGGGCAGCCATCGGGCGGAATCTGGCGAGGTCAGTGGGTTTGCGGTGGCGCGCATGGGCTAGCGGTGGGGCTCGTCGAGCCATTGGACGCTTTGGGGTGGCACCACAGGCAAGTCGTCAAAGGCGGTGTCGCCGTTGGGCTCGGCTTGGCCGGTGGCCGAGACATTCTTGAAGTCAAACCAGCGGTGGTCGAGCAAATGGCTGGGGACCACATTTTGCAGCGCGGTGAACATGCTTTGTGTGCGTCCAGGAAAACGCTTTTCCCAGTCTTGGAGCATGGCCGCCATTTGTTGGCGTTGCAACTGGTCTTGGCTGCCGCACAGCGTGCACGGAATGATGGGAAACTGCCGCACGATGGCGTAGCGCTCAAGGTCTTTTTCTTCGACATAAGCGAGCGGCCGAATCACCACGTGCTCGCCGTTGTCGCTGGTCAGCTTAGGGGGCATGCCTTTCAGGCGCCCTGCAAAAAACATATTGAGCAGTGTCGTCTGCAAGATGTCATCTCGGTGGTGACCTAGCGCAATTTTGGTGGCCCCCAGCTCGGTCGCGACCCGATACAAAATGCCGCGCCGCAACCGACTGCAAAGGCTGCACATGGTTTTGCCTTCGGGGACTTTTTGTTTGACGATGCTGTAGGTGTCTTGCTCTTCAATGTGAAAGGGCACACCCAACTGGCTCAGGTAGTTGGGCAAAATGTCCTCGGGAAAGCCGGGCTGCTTTTGATCTAAGTTGACAGCAACAATGTCAAACGAAATCGGTGCACGCTCGCGCAATTTGAGCAACACATCGAGCATGGCATAACTGTCTTTGCCGCCAGAGAGGCAGACCATCACTTTGTCGCCTGCTTCGATCATGTTGAAGTCGGCAATCGCTTGGCCCACCAAGCGGCAAAGCCGCTTTTCGAGCTTGTTGTCATCGTAGGCTTGGCGCTGCGCTTTTTTGTCAGGGAACTGCGCCACTTCAACTGTCATCACCATTGGCCACTCTCCATGCGAATCGCGACTTCGCAGTCGTCAAATATTTCTAACTTAGCGATGGTCACGCGCACGCCCACCACACTGGGTAAAGACATCAGGCGCTGGCTGAGTCGCCCAATCATGGTCTCTAAGAGATTGATGTGCTCTGCGGTGCATTCATCGATGATGATTTGCCGCACCCGGCGATAGTCCAACACCGAAGATATGTCGTCATCGCGGGGCAGCAATGTCTGCGGGCCTTGGTTGAGTTGGGCGTCGACCTGAATGGGCTGCGGTGTGGTTTTCTCGTGGTCGAGAATGCCGAGGTTGGCCGTGAAGCGCAAACCCGTGAGGGTGAGAATCTGGGTGCCTTGGGTGTTGCTCATGGCTTCATCAAAGAAAAATCTTGGGCTTGAGGCATCAGGTGCTGACCACCATCAACGATCAAAGTGGTGCCCGTGATGGCGGGGTTGCTGATTGCAAAGCTCACCGCTTGCGCGATGTCTTGCGGGTTGGAGGATTGGCCCAAAGGCGAGAGCTGGTGCAAGGCCTTGAACGCTTCGTCGTCGAGCATGTGGCTGGTCAAGGTGAGGCCGGGCGCGACACCAACGACCCGAAGGTGAGGCGCCATGGCCTGGGCGAGCATCGTGTTGGCGCACTCTAAGGCGGCCTTGGACAGCGTGTAGCTCAAAAAATCGGGGTTCAGGTTATAGAGTTTTTGGTCCAGCAAGTTGACCACCACGCCCCGCGAGTTGGCGCGCTTGACGTGCTCATACAGGCCTTGCGCGAGCACGATGGGCGCCAAGGTGTTGGTGCGCAGGTGGGCATCAAACGATGCGGTGTCAACGGTCGCGGCGGTATCGAGCTCAAACAGCGACGCGCTGTTGACCAAGGCATCGAGCTGCCCCCACTCGCCGATGACATCGGCAACCAATTGGCGGGCTTGATCGGCTTGGCTGAGGTCGGCACTCCACGCGCGAAAACGGCCTTTGGGCGCGCACGCCTGAAGGTCCGCCACCGTGGCTTGCGCGTCAGCGGCCGAGCGGCCGTAGTGCACAGCGACATCCCAGCCTTCTTGTGCCAGATGCAAGGCCATGTGGCGCCCCAGGCGCTTGGCCGCGCCAGTGATCAAAACGACCTTGGCGCGAGGGGTGTTGGGCAGAGGCTGGGTCATGACGGACAATAGGGGGGTGAAACCAACGCCTAGTTTATCCAGTCCTGCTCACCCAGTGGCGCCTGAGCCCAATCGCCTGCCCTCAGGCCCTGCGGGAGAGGCCTTGCGTGACTTGATCGAAGCCAGTGGTGGGTGGTTGCCCTTTGATCGATTCATGCACCACGCCCTCTACGCGCCCCAGTGGGGCTATTACGCCACGCCACGCCGCTTGATCGGGCAGGGGCCATCGGATGGCAGCGATTTTGTCACTGCACCTGAACTTTCTAGCGCCTTTGCCAAGACCTTGGCGCGGGCTGTGGCGCAGTGGTTGAGCCACACTGGGGTTGACGAAATATGGGAGTTCGGCGCCGGGCGTGGCGTGTTGGCCCGCGACCTGTTAGACGCATTGGATGTGCTGGGCAGCGGCCCCAAGCAAGGCAAGGTCAAGCGCTATGTATTGGTTGAGGTGTCGGGCGCTTTGCAGCAAGTTCAGTCCGAGACCCTGCGCGACCACGCCGCGGTGGTTGAGTGGGCGCAGGCGTGGCCAGAGCAATTGCACGCGGTGGTTTTGGGTAATGAGGTGTTGGACGCCATGCCAGTGCAGTTGCTCGCGCGCCAGCAAGGGGCATGGTTCGAGCGGGGGGTGTCGCTTGAAGGTGGCGCTTTGGTTTGGCGCGACCGCCCCACTGAGATCAGGCCCCCTTGCCCGATTGCCGGCGAGCACGATTACGTCACTGAGATTCACCCCCAGGCGCAGGCTTGGGTCGGTGATTTGGCCACGCGCTTGCGAAGTGGCGTCGTGGCCCTCTTGGACTACGGCTTCCCCGAGGCCGAGTACTACCACGTGCAGCGATCCAGTGGCACCGTGATGTGCCACCAAGGCCACCGCAGCGACGCCAACCCGCTGGACCAGGTCGGGGAAAAAGACATCACAGCACACGTTGACTTCACGGGCATTGCACTGGCTGCCCAAGCGGCCAATTTAGGTGTGGTGGGCTACACCAGCCAAGGCAGTTTTTTGTTGGATGCTGGCATGGTCGACGTGTTGAGCAACTTGAGCATGGCTGAACAGGCGGCTGCGCTCAAGCTCATCCACGAGCATGAAATGGGCGAGCTGTTCAAAGTGATGGTCTTGGCGCCCCAAGCTCAGGCAGCGACAGTCCCCGCCGTTGGCTTTGTGCGGGGTGACCGCACGCACACCCTCTGATGCTGCGCTGGTTCATTTTTTTGGCTTTGGCCTTGATGCTTTTTCAAGCGGCTTGGCCCTGGCTCCAGCGTTTGGGTTTGGGGCGTTTACCGCTGGATTTGCGGTTTCATTGGATGGGCCGCGAGTGGTCGCTGCCACTGGGCTCAGCTTTGATACTCACTGCGTTGGTGAGCTTGATCGAGCGCGTTTTCTGGCATTGGATTTGACACTTTTGCTCCCTTGGCGTGCGCGATGGCCTCAGCAGAGGACTTGATTTTGGGGGGGTAGTCCCCATGTCAAACCTATCAGCCAGCCGCTTTTTTGGATGTTTAAACAGGAGCCATGATGTCCGCCGTTACCCACGTTGTTTGTCCACATTGCCACGCGACCAACCGCGTGCCCTCGGCCGACTTGGGCGCCCAAGCGCATTGTGGCAAATGCCAGCAATCGTTGTTTCAAGCCCATGCTTTGAGCTTGAGCGAAGCCGATTTTGAGCGCCACTTACACAAGAGCGATTTGCCACTGGTGGTTGATTTTTGGGCCCCTTGGTGTGGCCCATGCCGTGCCATGGCGCCGCATTTCGAGGCCGCTGCTGCACAGCTTGAGCCCCACGTTCAGCTCATCAAAATCAACACCGAAGAGGCGCAACAACTGGCTGCGCGGTATCAAATCCGCAGCATCCCGACTTTGGCGGTGTTCAAAGGGGGGCGCATGGTCGCCAGCCAGCCCGGTGCCATGGGGCAGGCCGACTTGGTGCGTTGGGTCAAGGCCAACACGCCTGCTTGACGCGCCCGCTAGGTTGCGCGCGCTGACGCCCTTGTCGCCGCAGGTCGTCAGCGGCCTGTGGCCAGGGGATTGGATAAACTGCGCGCCATGACCATCCAAACCGTTGCCAGCCACCCGTTCACAGATCAGTCCCCAGGCACATCGGGCCTGCGCAAGCGCGTGCAGGTGTTTCAACAGCCGCACTACCTCGAGAACTTTATCCAAGCCTTGTTCGATGTTTTGTGGGGCGTTGGCCAAAGCGCAACAGGTCAGACGCTGGTGCTGGGGGGCGATGGCCGCTACCACAACGACGTGGCCATACAAACCATTTTGCGCATGGCGGTTGCCCGGGGGTATGCCCGGGTTTGGGTGGGTCAGCATGGCTGGTTATCGACCCCTGCCGCGTCAGCGGTGATTCGGCAGCGCGGCGCCAGCGGCGGCTTGGTGCTGTCGGCCAGCCACAACCCCGGGGGGCCAAACGGAGACTTTGGCATCAAATACAACATCGCCAATGGCGGCTCTGCGCCTGAACACCTGACCCAGGCGGTGTTTGAGCGCAGCCAATTGGTGCATGCCTATCGCCAAGCGGTCTGCGACCCTGTTCCCCTCTCGGACTTGGGCGAGCACCGCGTGTTGGGTACGGTGATCGAGGTCATCGATTCGGTCCATGATTACGCACAGGTGCTGCGTCGCTGCTTTGATTTCGGTGCCATCCGCTGTTTGTTTCAAGGTGGTTTTCGCCTGCGCTTTGACGCCATGTCTGCGGTGGGCGGTCCCTATGCCAAGGCGATCATTGAGGGCGAGCTGGGGGCACCCGAAGGCACCGTCGTCAACGCGCAGCCGTTGGTCGATTTTGGTGGCCGCCACCCCGACCCCAACCCAACGTGTGCGCACGAGTTGGTGGCACACATGATGTCCCCCGAAGCCCCAGACATGGGCGCGGCGTCGGATGGAGACGCCGATCGCAACATGATATTGGGGCGTGGTTTTGTGGTTTCGCCGGCGGATAGCCTGGCCGTTTTGACGGCGTGGGCGCATTTGCTACCCGGCTATCGCCAGGGTGTGGTGGGGGTGGCCCGCTCGATGCCTACTTCAAGCGCGGTGGATCGGGTGGCACAAGCCTTGGGCATTCCGTGCTACGAAACGCCGACCGGTTGGAAGTTCTTTGGCAATTTGCTGGACTCAGGGCGAATCACGTTTTGTGGGGAAGAGAGCTACGGGACCAGCTCAAACCATGTGCGCGAAAAGGATGGCATTTGGGCCGTGCTGTGTTGGTTGAATGTGGTGGCTGCGACTGGCCAAGGCGTGGAAGAGCTGGTGCGGGGGTTGTGGCAACAACACGGCCGATGCTTTGGTGCGCGCTGGGACTACGAGGCGGTGGCCGCCGCTGATGCAAAAAACTGCATGGAAGGCCTGCGTGCTCAGATCGGCGCTTGGGCAGGGCAAACCGTGCACGGGCGCACGATTGAGCGCGCCGACGACTTTGCCTACACCGACCCAGTGGATGGTTCGCTCAGCAGCCACCAAGGCATTCGTTTGTTCTTACAGGGCGGTGCGCGCGTGGTGTATCGACTGTCTGGAACGGGGACTCAAGGTGCCACATTGCGGGTCTACCTCGAACAATTTGAGGCCGACATCCAACGCCACGACCAAGACGCCCACGACGCATTGCGTGGGTTGGGGCAGTGGGCCGCGCAGGTTGCTGAGATCGCAAGCACAACGGGTCGCGAAGCACCCAGCCAAATCACCTAAGAGGGTCACTGACTCAGGGCAGCCTCAAAGCTTGCTCGACTGCAGCCACACGGGCGGCATGCACGGCTTCCCCGATGCGCGCGCCCAGCTGCGCTTGCCCTGCCAATTCGCTGGCCAGTTGGCGCGCCAATGTGGCCGAATCCACTTGGTTGGCGGCTTCCCAAGCTTTTCGCAGTTGGAGGTGCGGCGCTTGGTTGGGAGCTGGGCTGGCTTGTGAGTGGGCATGAACATGAGCCACACAGGCACTCGCCTGAAGCAAGTTTTCAAAGCGCTCGGGGCGCCGAAAAGCATCGCAGCGCTCGAGCAGTTGAACCAGATCAGCGGCCGGGAGGCGATCGCTTTCTTGCAGATGTCGCTGTTCGTTGACCAGCAGCTCGGCCAGCTGACTGCAATCGTGGGGCGCGCGCCAGCGCGCGCTCAAGCCCTTGACCTGCGCCGCTGCAGGGCCGACTTCTGCAGACAGAGAACGGCAAAGGCAGGCAAATCGAACGCTGAGGTCGGCGCCGATACGGGCGCAGTGATCGATCACTTGCATGGTCGCGTTGGCGCTTGTTTGCGTGTCTGGGGCCTGCGAGGGTGCAGCCCAGAGCCCCTCGATTTCTGGCCCAACGGCTGCCAAAGCACCACAGTCGCGCAGCACGTTAAAAAAGCGCGAAGGCTTCTGTGACATCAACGCGCGTGAGGCCTCTTGCCACACGCGTTCGGCGACCAATGCGTCGGCCTCGCCCGCTTGCACCATGCTGCGCATCAGGGCTAAGGTGTCTGGCGCGATGCGCATGTGTGGCCACCTGGCTGCAAACCGAGCGATGCGCAACAACCGCACGGGGTCTTCTTTGAAGGCATCGGTAACGTGGCGAAGGGTGCCGTTTTTGAGGTCCGCCAGACCGTTGAAGGGGTCGATGATGTTGGCTTCACCCCAAGTGTTGGCGACTTGCTCTGCTGGCAAGGCCATGGCGTTGATGGTCAGGTCGCGCCTTGCCAAGTCCTCTTCTAGTGTCACGTCTGGCGAGGCATGCACGACAAAGCCTTTGTAGCCAGCGCTGGTTTTGCGCTCGGTGCGTGCCAGCGCGTACTCTTCGCGCGTTTGGGGGTGTAAAAAAACAGGAAAGTCTTTGCCTACAGCCACAAAGCCTTGGGAAAGCAGTGCCTCTGGGCTGCTGCCAACCACCACCCAGTCGCGGTCGGCGTTGGCTGAGGGTGCTTGCCCTGATGCAGCGAGCAGGTGGTCGCGAACGGCGCCGCCTACCAAGTAAATTTGCATGGGCGCTTTGGCTTAGGTGCCGGGGCGCGTGGGTGGTGGCGCGACGCGTCCTTCGTCAGGGCGTCGCATTTTGACCAGCTGCTCGGGGCCGATCTTGAAATAGTCGGCAGGCCCGCCACCGCGCAAGATGTGACCGGCGTTGGCGGTGTCGTAAATGCCGTCTTTCAGCAGGCGCTTGGCAATGTAGACGCCGACCACCTCGCCAAGGATCAAGTAGCTGTTGACTTGGGCTCCGTCGTGCCCTTGCAGTTGAATGAGTTGGGTCAACTTGCATTCGAACGCCACGGGGCTTTCGCCCACCCGAGGCGGTTTGACCCACTGACTGGCAGTGGGCGTGAGGCCTGCGCGCTCGAATTCATCGATTTCGGGGGCGAAGTGGGTGCAGCTGACGTTCATCGCTTCAGCCAGGGGCTGGGTTGTGAGGTTCCAAACAAATTCACCCGTTTCTTCGACATTGCGCACCGTGTCTTTGTAACCCGTGCTCGAAAAGCCAATGATGGGCGGGATGTAGTTGAATGCGTTGAAGAAGCTATAAGGCGCCAAGTTGTTGACGCCAGCGGCGGAACGGGTTGAGACCCAGCCAATCGGGCGCGGGCCGACGATGGCGTTGAATGGGTCGTGCGGCAGGCCGTGGCCTTGGCTGGGTTGATAGATGTGAAAGTCGGTTTCAACGGCAGGAAGGGTCATTTTTGTAGGCGCTCCAAAAAAGTGGAGACCGCAGCGCTGGGACGCACGGCCATGGCAAAAGTCGGGGTTTCACAAATGGGGCGGTTGAGCAACACAGGGTGCTCATGGAGGAGATTGGCGACCTCATCAACGGATGGCTCTGGGCTCAAGCTCAGAGTTTTGTAGAGCGGCTCTTTGGTTCGCAACAGGTCGTGGGGGCGGGGCATTTTTTGCGCCAGCGCGCGCAACGTGGCGACACTGGGCGGGCTCTTGAGGTAGTCCACCACCGTGGGCTGCCAGCCAGCTTCTTGCAAGGCCTGCAAAACTTGGCGGGCCGTGCTGCATTTGGGGTTGTGATAAATCGTGATGGTCATGTTTACTTTGAGGGGTCAACGCTCACACCAGCAAAGGGCTGGCTTGCATGGCTTGTGCCTGCTCTCGCAAGATGGTGACTTGCTCTTGCCAATAAGCCAGTGTGCCAAACCAGGGGAAGCTTTGGGCGAACGCAGGGTCATTCTGGCGACTGGCTAGCCACAGAGAATAATGGATCAATCGAAGCGTTCGCAAGGGCTCAATGAGTACCAGCTCGCGGCGATCAAACGCGCGCATTTGCTCGTAGCCTTCGATGACCGCACTGAGTTGTTGGGTTTGTTGCTGGCGCTCGCCCGACAGCAGCATCCAAAGGTCTTGAATGGCCGGTCCCATGCGTGCGTCGTCCAAATCGACAAAGTGGGGACCTTGATCGGGGCTCCACAAAATGTTGCCAGGGTGGCAGTCGCCATGCAGGCGCAACACTTGACCGCTGGGTGCCCAGGTCGCCCATGCCGATTCCACCGCCTGCATGGCTGCTTCAAATGCGGCGTGCCATTCGCGCTCGACCTCAATCGGGATGTGTTGGTCACTCACCAAGCGGTCGCGGCAATCCCAGCCGTAGGTCTGCGGGTTGATGTGGGGGCGGTGCTCAAACGCACGCTCGGCGCCAACGTTGTGGACCCTGGCCATGAGGCGACCGATCCACTCCAGAGTTTCCCAGTCATCGAGGTCGGGTCGCCGCCCACCGCACCACGGTGAGACTGAAAACCAAAAGCCAGCGTATTGGTGCAAGGTGCTGCCCGCCACACACAACGCCGCCACGACAGGCACTTCAGCGCGGCTGAGGTCGAGGCTGAAAAGGTGCTCCTCGGTGATTTCGGCAGCGCTCCAGCGACCGGGCCGATAAAACTTGGCCACCACCGGCTGGGTGCTTGCTTGGTCGCTATCCACTTGGATGCGCAACACCCGGTTTTCGTACGAGGACAAAGCCATCAAGCGGCCGTCGCTGTGCATGCCGATTTGGGCCAAGGCCTCGAGCATGCAGTCGGGGGTCAGTTCGGCGTAGGGGTGAGTGTTTGGGGTCATGGGTTGAGATGTTGACGAGCCTCTATGATGCGCGCATGGTTAAAAAAGCCCTTTCACTCTTTGAGCAGATGCCCGAATTGCCAGTCGGTTGTTCGGTTCCGTTGTTGCAGGCCTTGCACATTGTCACCCGCGACGCGCGCATCAACCAAGACAGCCGGCGCAAATTGAAGCAAGTGGCCCATTTGGTGAGGTTCATTGAGCCATTGATCCACGAGGCAGTGGCAAGGCGAGGCGACGTCACGGTGGTGGATCACGGCGCTGGTAAATCTTATTTGGGCTTCGTCTTGTTCGATTGGGTGTTGCGCACTCTAGAGCTGGGCCGGGTCGAGGGCATTGAGTCGCGCCCTGAATTGGTCGCTCGGTCTCAGGCGTTGGCCCAAACCTTTGGTTTTGAGCGCATGGGCTTTCACGCCATGACGGTGAAAGAAGCGCTGAGCCAGCAAACCATTCAGGGGCCCGTGGATATTGTCACGGCGTTGCATGCTTGCGATACAGCCACCGATGACGCGTTGGATTTTGCCTTGCACCACGATGCCCAAGCGGTGGTCGTCGTGCCTTGCTGCCAAGCCGAGGCCGCTGCGGTCTTGCGCCAAAACAAGGCCTTGCAATTGGCCAAGACGCCTTTGTCTGAGCTTTGGCGGCATCCACTGCACACACGAGAGATGGGCAGCCAAGTGACCAACGTGTTGCGGTGTTTGCGCCTCGAGGCCAGCGGCTACCAAGTCACGGTCACCGAATTGGTGGGTTGGGAGCACGCCATGAAAAATGAACTCATCATCGCCAAACGCGTGGGGCACGCAAAACGCAGCGCCCAAACCCGCTTGCAAGAAATTCTAGAAACCATGGGGTTGCAATCTTTGTGGCCGCGCTTTGCACCCAAAGGGGCTGCGTCTGAGCTGGCCTGAGCGGTTCAAGACCTGACTTTTGAGGCCGCACCGAGAAGGCTGATCTGAAGCGGTTGTTTTCGCCCCGGACTTGAGCGAACTCAGACGCGGGTCACCATCAACGCCGAGCCCATGACGGCCAACGCTGCTCCCAGCCAAGCGCCCCAAGTCGGCGGCCGTCGGTTGATGATCCACAACATCGGCAGCACCAAAACGGGGCTGACCGACGACAACACGCCCACTGCGCCCATGGACCCCAAGCTCAAGGCCCAAAGCAGCAAGCCCATGCCGACCCCCATGCCAACCCAACCGCTGATGGCGGTGTCTTGGATGGCTTGCCAGCTCAAGGGGCTGGGTCGCATGGCTCGCGCTTTGGCTGACCACCAGCCCACCACAACCAATGCTACCCAAGCGGCACTCACACGCAAAGTGAGCGCCAACTCTGGCGCCAATGCCCCCTCGCCTGTCAAGGCTGGCTTGGCCAACAGCGCCCCCAGCGATTGACACGCCGCTGCGCCGAGCGCCAGCGCCACGCCAGTGCGCAAATTGCCTGTGGGCTCCCAAGGGTCCGCCACTTGCTGTCGATGGCCCCAGGCCACGGCGATCATGACGCCAGTGACGGCGAGGATGGCTCCGCCATAAGCTTGCAAGCCTAAGCGCTCGCCCAGCCAGATAAAACCCAATGCGGCGCTGAACAGCGCGTGTGTGGCAAACAGCACGCCGGTTCGCCGCGGACCCAGTCGGTTCATGGCCGCGAACAGGGCCGAGTCACCCAGCGTGATGCCAATCAAGCCACTGAGGACCATGGCCGCGCCTTGGTCCCAGCTGATGTGGACCCAAGCGCCGCTGAGCCCGGTCAAGGGCCACAGGATCAGCAACACCAAAAACATCCGCCAGCGCACGAACCGCACGGCGCCCAGGCGTTTGGCAGGCCTGGCTGACAGCAATGCACTGGCCGCCCAACATGTGGCGGCACCCAGCGCCAATAGGTCTTGTAAGAGCACGTCTACTGCTTAAAGCGCCGCCGTGTCAGCGCCAGTGCTATCCAAAAACCCAACACGGCATAGGCGGCCAAGGTGCCTAGGTGCAGGCCAATGTCAGCCGGCCACTGGTCCATGAACAGCGGGCGGACCAAGGCCACAGCGTGGTTCAGTGGCAGCCATTGCGCAATCGCCATCACCCATGGCGGGAGCTGATCAAGTGGAAAGAACACGCCCGAGAGAAACATCATGGGCGTGAGAAACAAGGTGAAGTAATAGGTGAAAAAATCGTATCCCTTGGCCAAGGCGTTGAATATCAGTGCGATGCAAGCGAACACAATGCCTGTGCCCCATAGGATGGGCCACGCCAGCAACAACTTGGGGCTGTGGCTGATGCTCAAGGCCAGCATCACGCCCATGATCGCGGTGACGGTGAAAAGCGCCTTGAAAGATGCCCAGAGCATCTCGGCAAACAAAATGCTGTCCAAGTTGACGGGTGCGTTCATGATGCCGTCCCACGTTTTTTGAACATGCATGCGCGAGAACGCCGAGTACAAGCCCTCAAAGGTCGCTGCGTTCATCGCGCTCATGCAAATGCTGCCGCTGGCCAGAAACAAGATGTAGGGGACGGTTGTGCCTTGGTATGTCACCTCGCCCACCAAGGCGCCCATGCCGTAGCCAAAGGCCACCAACCAAATCAGCGGCTCAGCGATGTTGCCTACCAAACTGGGAATGGCCAAGGTGCGCCAGACCATGAAGTTGCGCCAAAACACAGGGAAAAATCGGCGTGTGATCTGAGGCGCTCGCCACGGGCTTTGCGATGGAGTGCGCATGTCGGTCGTGTGGGCTTGGGTGGTGGTGTTCATGCGTCTTCTCGAATTTGGCGCCCGGTGAGCTTTAAAAACACGTCTTCTAAATTGGCAGGGCGATGCAGGGTGCGCCATTGCGGGTGGCGGCTGAGCTCTTGGTTGATTTGAGTCGCATCTCGGGCATACAAAAAGAGGGTCTCGCCCGAGCGCTCGATGCGTTGCGCGAGGTGCGCAAACAAGTCGTGGGCCTCTTCAGTGGCGCCGGCGCCATAGATTTCGACCACCTCGGGTTCGATGTGGTCTTGAATCAATTGCCTGGGAGTGCCCTCAGCAATTTTTTGACCGTGATCCAAAACCAATAGCCGGTGGCACAGACGCTCGGCCTCGTCCATGAAGTGCGTCGTCAGCAGAATGGATGTGCCGCTTTGCACCAGTGCTTGCAGCCGCTCCCACATGAGGTGTCGGGCCTGTGGGTCAAGGCCTGTGGTGGGCTCGTCTAGCAGCAACAAGCGGGGGCCATTGACCAAGGCTCTGGCCAGCGAGAGCCGCCGCTTCATGCCACCCGAGAGGTCGCCGGGGCGGGCTTTGGCCTTGTGGCTGAGGACCGCAAAATCAAGCAGTTCAGGGATGCGTCGATCGAGCTCAGCGTTGCTCAACCCAAAATATCGGCCATAGATGCGAATGTTGTCGGCGCAACTGAAGTCTGGGTCGAGGGTGTCCATTTGGCTCACCACGCCCATCGACTGCTTGATGCTCAGTGCGTCTGCAGGCATTTGTTGCTGCGTGCCGTCTGCCTGCGTGTAGCGAACGCTGCCGCTATCGGGCGGCGTTAGACCCAAACACATGCGAATGGTGGTGGTCTTGCCAGCCCCGTTGGGGCCAATGATGCCGAGACATTCGCCAGGTTGGATATCGAATGTCAGGTCGCGCACGACCGTTTGGTCGCTATAACGTTTGATGAGGTTGTCGCAATGGAGCATGAAAAGCTTTGATCTGGGTTCAATTGGCCTTTGAGGCAGAGGCACAAATTGTGCGCTGAATCCGCGGACCTCGCCGCTCGCCGATGAAAAATCGTGGCCCCACGCAGGTCTGCTGTGACAAATGCGGCGTCAGTTTCGAGACATATGCCGGCGCTAGCATACCCCCTAGGGTAAAAACACAAAGGAGACAACATGGCACACATCGTTATTTTGGGCGCAGGAATCGGCGGCATGCCCGCAGCTTATGAGATGCAAGAATTGTGCGGCCCGGGAGACAAAGTCACGGTGATCAGCGACTCTCCGCGCTTTCATTTTGTGCCATCTAACCCGTGGGTCGCGGTCAACTGGCGCAAGCGCAAGGACATCGAGTTGGAAATCGAACCTGTGCTCGCCCGCAAAGGCATTCACGCCATCACCCAAGCCGCCAAGCGCGTCCACCCCGAAAGCAACCGCGTCGAGCTGCTAGATGGCACCATGGTCGACTATGACTACTTGATTGTGGCCACGGGTCCCAAGCTGGCTTTCGATGAGGTCGAGGGCTTAGGCCCGCAAGGGTTTACGCACTCGGTTTGTCACGTCTCGCATGCTGAAAGCACCGACTGGGATGGGTTTACAAAAAATCCAGGTCCCGTGGTTGTGGGTGCGGTTCAAGGAGCCTCTTGCTTTGGTCCAGCGTATGAATTCGCCATGATCATGGACACCGATTTGCGCCGTCGGCGCTTGCGCGATCGGGTGCCCATGACGTTTGTGACTTCTGAGCCCTACATTGGTCACTTGGGGTTGGGTGGCGTGGGGGACTCAAAAGGGCTGCTCGAGGCGGCCATGCGCGAGCGCCACATCAAATGGATTTGCAATGCCAAAACCACCAAGGTCGAAGACGGCAAGATGTACGTCTCTGAGTGCGATGAGGATGGACAGGTCAAAAAGGAGCATGTTCTGCCCTTCAACTACTCCATGATGTTGCCCGCGTTCAAAGGGGTTGACGCTGTCTTTGGCATCGAGGGCCTGACCAACCCCCGCGGTTTCATTACCATCGACAAGCACCAACGCAACGCGACCTACCCCAACGTGTTTTCAGTGGGTGTCTGTGTTGCCATTCCACCTGTGGAAGTCACGCCTGTGCCAACGGGCACGCCCAAGACGGGTTACATGATTGAGTCGATGGTCACGGCAACGGTGCACAACATCCGCGAGTTGATGGACGGCAAAGAGCCCACGCACGAGGCCACTTGGAACACCATGTGCCTGGCAGATTTTGGTGATACAGGTGCATGCTTTGTGGCGGTTCCACAGATTCCGCCGCGCAACATCAACTGGTTCGGTGAAGGCAAATGGGTGCACTTGGCCAAGGTCGCGTTTGAAAAATACTTTATGCGGAAAATGACCAAAGGTAACAGCGAGCCGTTCTACGAAAAGATGGTGATGAACGCCTTGGGCATCGTGAAGCTCAAGGACCGCATCAGCGGCAAGTAACCTCGCGATCCAAGCTATAAAGATTGGGCGCGCAAGCGCCCAATCTGTGCGTGGCTCGTCGGGGCGCCAATCCAGGGCAAGGCGCTGCCTCACTCGCCACCGGCGGCTCACCAGAGGGTAAACTGGTTGCTTATGAACGCGAGAGATTGCACATGAGCCGACATCCCGATCAGCTGGGCTTCGAGTGGTTAGACACGTCACTGGATGAAGCCAAAGCGCCTTCCCCAGCGCGGCCTCGAAAAAAAGCCTCCAAGCCCGCGATTGAGCTGAGTGAGGAGCAAATGGCCGAGGCGCTAGAGGCGAGTGGGCGATACAAAATTTTGCGCAAATTGGCCCCAGTGCTCAATTGGCCGCCCGCACCTGCCGGCTCCGAGTTGGTGCGGTTGGCGATTCTAGATACCGAGACCACCGGTCTGTCGCATCAAGCCGATGATGTCATCGAATTGGCTGTCGTGGTGGTCGACGTCGACCCGCTCAGGGGTCAACCCGCGGGCCCCGTGAAAGCCTTTGATCAGCTCCAGGACCCGGGTCGCCCTTTGAGCCAAGAGGTCAGCCAATTGACTGGGCTCACCGATGCCGATCTCAAGGGGCAAGCCATTGATGAGGGCGCTTTGCGAGAGGTGATGCAGGGCGTTCAGGGCGTCATCGCGCACAACGCGGCCTTCGATCGCCCATTCGTCGAAGCGCTGTTCCCAGACATTTTTAAGCCCCTCCCTTGGGCTTGCTCAGTGAACGACATTGATTGGAAAGCTTTGGGCAATGGTTCAGCGAAATTGGAAGCATTGGCTGCAGATTGCGGCTTGTTCTATGACGCACACCGTGCAGAGGTCGATTGCCATGCGTTGCTGGAGGTGCTGGCGCGCACAAGCACCAGTGGCACCATGAGCAAGTTGTGGCAAAGCTGCCAGTCAACACACTGCAGGTTGTCCGCGGTTGGCGCGCCTTTTGAGTCCAAAGACTTGCTCAAAGCCAGAGGCTACCGCTGGGATGCGCAGGCCAGGGTTTGGTCCGTTCGCTTGGGCTCCAGTGATGGGTTGCGTGCCGAGCGAGAGTGGTTGGCTGAGCATGTGTATGACAACCGCAAAGCGCCAGTGCGCATTGAGTTTCAAAGCGCCAAAGACCGATTCACACAGCGCGAAGGAGAAGTCGTGGTTGAACCGTTGATGGGGGCCTGAGATGCAGGTGTTGACTCAAATGTTTGCTTGGGTGTTTCGGCTGTTTTTGTTGGTCATCGGCGCGCTGTTTGTAGCGGGCCTCATGACGCTCGCCATGGTCTTTTTGGTGGTTGCGCTTTTGTGGTCGGCTGTGACAGGCCAAAAGCACCCTGCTCAGCAGGTTTGGGCGCGTGCTCGCGCCACTCAGCAGCAGGTATGGAGGCAAGCTTCTCGTGCTGAGCGTGGCGGCACGGGCAGTGCCCGCAGTAGCGCGTCAAAGCAGACCGACGACCGTCTGCAAGATGTCACGGATGTTCAAGACCTCAGCGACAAACGCTGAGTTTGGTGCGCGTTCAAAAGCGGACAGGGGTTGACCAACCCTCGGAGGGTTTGGCTCATTCGCCGTCGCCCGCTTCGCCTCCGGCGGCTAGGCGCAGGGCGGTTTCGTAAACCACATTTTTGGACACGCCCGTGATTTTGACGGTGAGTTGCACGGCCGTTTTGAGCGGCACGTGGGCCAACAAGGTGTTCAAGGTGTCTTGCACCATCGGCCCAGCACCCGTTGCTTCTGCCGCGGGCTCAGGTTTGTGCAGCGCAAAGACGAATTCACCCTTTTGCCGTTGTGGGTCTTGGGCCAGCCAAGTGACCAGTTGGTCGCATGCCAGCGTGTCAATGGTTTCAAATCGTTTGGTGAGTTCGCGCCCTATGCTGAGGGTGCGACCCTGCCAAGTCTGAACCTCTGTGGCCAGTTTGGTCAGGCGGTGTGGGGCCTCGAGCCAAAGCGCTGCGCAAGGGCTGGCTTGTATTTTGGCCAAGGCGGCCGCACGATCAGCCCCCTTGCTTGGTAAGAAGCCAGCAAACCAAAACCCCTGCTGGCTCCAATCGGCAGCGCTGCTGGACTCGCCCCAAGCGCTGAGCATGGTGGAAACACTTGAGGCACCAGGCAGAGGCACAACGCGGCGGCCTGCGGCACGAACGGTGTGCGCCAAAAGGGCGCCGGGATCGCTGATGCCGGGCGTACCAGCGTCGCTGACATACGCGACGCGCTTGCCTTGGCCCAATAAATCCAACACGCGTTGCGCGCCCTCACGCTCGTTGTGCATGTGAACCGGCATCAGGGACTTGCTCAAGCCATAGGTTTGCAGCAGTTGGCCGGTGTGTCGACTGTCCTCGCAGGCAATGGCGTCGACCAAGTCGAGCACATAGAGACCTCGTAACGTGATATCTGCCATGTTTCCGATGGGGGTGGCCACCATGTAAAGGGCCCCTGGCGGGTAATCTTGAGAGCCAGCTGCGGCGCGCGCCGCAGCCAATGCAGAAACAAACGATGCAGTCACAACACAACCTGTCAGCGAGACCCACATCCAAAAGTCTTGGCGACCAAGCAGAGGTCGGAGTCTTGCACTGGTTGACCCAAAATGGCTTGAACTTGCTCAAGCGCAATTACAAAACGCCTGGACGGGGTGGGGGTGAAATTGACTTGATTATGCAAGAGCCAGATGGCACGGTCGTGTTTGTAGAGGTTCGCCTGCGTCGCAGCACAAAATTCGGAGGTGCGCTTTCAAGCGTTGGGGTGACCAAACAGCGGCGCCTCATTTATGCAGCCCAGGTTTATTTGAGCACCTGGACACGGGTGCCGCCTTGTCGCTTTGATGTCGTCGCCGTGGGCTGCCAACCCGAAGCTGGGTACTTGCCGGCGGGCTTGCAAATGAATTGGGTGAAGGCTGCGTTTGACGTGATTTGAGTGGCCAATACCCGCCGCGTGGTCGACGAACGAGCGCGGGGGAGGCTATGATATGGGGATGACCCAAGTGCGCGTGGAGCAGCAGTTTATTGACAGCGCTGACTTTAAATATCAGTGCGGGCCCAGCCTCGCATTGCCGCTGTCATCAGCCATTGAGGCCGTGCTCGCTGCACTGACCGCTGGTGGTCGCGTGTGGTGCCTTGGCTCTGGTGTCACTGCCAGTTTGGCCGATTACGCGGCGCATTTGTTGACGCACGGTTTTGAGCGCGAGCGCCCAGAGCTGCCAGCACTGGCTTTGCATCAAGGCGATGCAGATCACTCGTCGGCGTTGCTCAAGCGCCTGCGCGCACATGCGTCACAAGAAGATGTGCTGTGGGTCATCGCCGCCCCTCGGTCTGAGCGGTCGCTCATCCCTGTGATTGAAACGGCCCAGGATCGTGGCATGAGCGTCGTGGCATTCGCCATCGGCGACGGCGGTGATTTGATGGATTGCTTGTTGGATACCGATGTGGTGATGTCTGTGACACACCCACGGCTTAGTCGCTCTTTAGAAGTCGTGCACATGGCCATACATGGTTTGTGCGATGGCGTAGATCTGCAATTGTTGGGAGAAGAAAGTTGAACACTCAAAAAGCACACCGCGGAATCAGATGGGTTTTGGTGCCAGCCATCGTCGGCTTGTCGCTGACGCTCAGTGCTTGTGCCCCACTGTTGATTGGCGGTGCGGCGGCCAGCGCCATGGTTGCCAATGATCGTCGAACCAGTGGCACCTTTGTGGAAGATGCGTCTATCGAGCTCAAACTGACAAACAAAATCAGTGCGGCGCTGGGTGAGCGTTCTCGGGTCAGCGTCACCAGCTTCAATCGACGCGTGTTGTTGACAGGCGAAGTCGCTACGCCCACGCTAAAAACCATGGCTGCCGAGTTGGCAAAGAACAGCCCCAATGTGGAGCTGGTGGTCAACGAGCTGGTGGTTGCGGCCAAGGCCTCGGCTACACAACTGGCTGCAGATACCTTGTTGTCGTCTCGGGTGAAATTCGCATTGGTCTCGGACAACGGCATTGACGCCTCGGCCACCAAAGTCATCACCGAGCGCGGTCAAGTCTATTTGATGGGCATGTTGACTGAGGCCGAGGCGCAAAAAGTCACAGAGGTCGTGCGGCGCGTCTCAGGCGTTCAAGGGGTGGTGCGGGTCGTTGAGATCATCAGCGAGCAACAACTGCTCGAGTTTCAACGCGCAGCGCAACAACGCAAAGCCCAACAACAAGCGCAGTGATGCGCGCCACAGGCGCTCAAGCTTCTGGCCTATGGCTTGATGGCGCCGAGCAAGAATACAGGGCGCATTTTGGCGCCTTGTGGTCAACGCAGGCGTTTGAGCAAGCTCGACGTATCCCAGCGACTGCCGCCCATGCGCTGAATGTCACCATAAAACTGATCGACCAAGGCCGTCACTGGTAAGCGAGCGCCATTGCGCTGGGCCTCGCTCAGCACCAGCCCAAGGTCTTTGCGCATCCAGTCGACGGCGAAGCCAAAGTCAAACTGGTCCTCCACCATGGTTTTGCCGCGGTTGTCCATTTGCCAGCTTTGTGCGGCGCCCTTGCCGATGACATCCAAGACTTGGTGCATGTCCAATTTCGCCGCTTGCCCAAATGCGATGGCCTCCGCAAGGCCTTGCACCAACCCCGCAATACAAATTTGATTCACCATTTTGGTGAGCTGGCCGCTGCCACTTGGCCCCATCAGCGTGAAGGCTCGTGAGTAAGCCACGGCAATGGGCTGCACCCGCGCAAATGCCGCTTCATCGCCACCGCACATCACCGTCAGGGCGCCATTTTGGGCCCCAGCCTGGCCGCCCGAAACGGGGGCGTCGATGAAGGCGATATTTTGCTTGGCCGCAGCTTGCGCCAACTCACGGGCCACGTCGGCCGAGGCGGTGGTGTGGTCGACCAAAACGGTGTCTGGGCCCATCCCTGCCAATGCCCCAGTTGGTCCAGTGACCACTTGACGCAAGTCGCTGTCGTTGCCGACACAGACAAAGACAAAATCAGCGCCACTCGCTGCTTCTGCTGGCGTTGCGGCCGCACGCAACTGGTCTTGCGGAGCCCCTTGGGCCAACATCACTTCCACCCAATCTTGGGCCTTGCTGGCCGTGCGGTTGTAAACGCTCACACTGTGCCCTGCTTGAGCAAGGTGCGCTGCCATGGGGAAACCCATGACGCCCAGGCCGATGAAAGCGCAACGGCTGTTGGGGCTGGGTTCGTAGCTTTTGGGGTTGAAGTGGCTCATGTCTTGCTCTCACGCGATGGTCAAATGTGTCATTATGCGATGCCTCTATGGCTCACGAAACCGAACTTGGCGAAATCCAACTGCTGCTTCCGGCAGCCCATACCCACCATGAACCCACCCCTGCAACAAGACGCCACCCTGCTCACGCGTTGGAACGCTTTGGCTGCGCGCATTGATCAAGCCACTGAGGCGGCAGGCCGCCCACAAGGCAGTGTGCGGTTGCTGGCGGTTTCTAAGACCTTTGATGCGCAGGCTGTGGCGCAGGTTCACGCGAACGGACAACAAGCGTTTGGAGAAAACTACATCCAAGAAGGGGTGCAAAAAATTGCTGAACTCAAGCACCTGCGCGCCAACCTAGAGTGGCATTGCATCGGCCCGGTACAGAGCAACAAAACACGCCAAGTTGCAGAGTGGTTTGATTGGGTGCAGACCATCGACCGATTGAAGGTCGCGCAAAGGCTCAATGATCAACGCCCAGAAGGGTTGCCAGCGCTGAATGTGTGCATCCAAGTCAATGTAGACCGAGGCTTGAACAAGTCAGGCGTCGCTGTCGAGCAGGCCCACGAGCTGGCGCATGAGGTCTTGGCCATGCCCCGATTGCGTTTGCGCGGCCTGATGTGTATCCCCGACCCCGTGGATGGTTTTGAGCTGCAGTGTGAGCGCTTTGAACGGGCCCACGCGATCTACAGGCAGTGGCAAACGCTGGCGGACACAGTGGACACCTTGTCGATGGGAATGAGCGGTGACTTAGAGGCCGCCGTGGCCAGCGGTTCGACCATGGTGCGCGTGGGCTCGGCGTTGTTTGGCAGTCGTGCGGCGGCGTAGCTTTAACGTTGGGCGCTTGTTGCGCCTGAGATCAGAGTGGCCAGCTCAAAGCCAGCGGAATCAGCACGGAAGCCAAAATCACTTGCAGGCCCAAGCCTAAACCCGCGTACGCGCCTGCATCTTCGTTGACCTGGATGGCGCGGGCTGCACCGATGCCATGGGCGACCGTGCCGAGCGCAAAGCCACGGATGCGCCAATCGCGGGGACTGTTTTTCAAACCCATCCACGCGAACAAATATTTGGCGCTGAGCGCGCCCACCATGCCGGTGATGACGGCAAAAACGGCCGCCAATGCAGGAATACCGCCAATGGTCTCGGCAACACCCATGGCCACGGGTGCCGTGACCGACTTGGGAATCAATGAGCGCACCACATCGCTGGGCAAATCCAGCGCCCATGCCAAGGTGCCTGCGCTCAAGGCAGCACAGCCTCCCCCAACACACGATGCCAGCAGCAAGCGCCACCCGTGGTGCATCAACTCTTGCCTGCGCACCCACAGCGGCCAGCCGAGCCCGACCACCGCAGGGCCCAATAAAAAATGGATGAACTGCGCGCCAGAAAAATAGGTTTGATATGCGACCCCTGAAAGCTGCAACGCACTGGCCAGCAGAGCAACGGAGATGAAGACGGGGTTGGCCCAAGGCGCTTGATTCAAGCCCGCATAGACCCGCTGTGCGACCACATAAACGACCAGTGTCGCCGTGAGGCCGAACAGGGGCGTCGATGAGAGATAAACCCAGAGGTCAACGAAATCGGTCATGGGCGATTCGCGGGCGCGTCAGGGGTCGAGTCGTTGGGCCACAACCAACGCAAGCAAAGGGCACAGGCCACCATGCCGACCCATGTAGCCACCACAATGACAACCAGCAAGCGCACGCCAGCGCTCTCAATCAGGCCTAGGTGGGTGATCACGCCCACACCAACAGGGACAAACAGCAAAGACAGGTGTTGCAGCAAAAATGGCACGACCGAGGCTGTGGATGCCCGCAAAGGCGGCCAAAACAAGGCGGGTACCAACAGCACCATGCCGACCACCGGACCAGGAAAAGGCAGGTGCAGACTGCGCGCCAGAATCTCACCAATGGTTTGCAACACCAGCAGTGCAGTGAACCCTTGGATGACTGGCATGGTGGCGTGCTGTGCTTAGAAGCGCTCGAGCTCGGGGAAATTCAACTTGCCACCCCTGACCAGCATCTTGCCGTACTCCGCGCATCGCGTCAGGGTGGGAATGCATTTGCCGGGGTTGAGCAAGCCGCTGGGGTCAAAAGCGAATTTGACGCCCATCATCTGTTCGCGCTCTTCGGGGCTGAATTGAACGCACATGGAGTTGAGTTTTTCGACGCCTACGCCGTGCTCGCCAGTCACGGTGCCGCCCATGGCCACACTGGTCTCTAAGATGTCAGCGCCAAAGAGCTCGCAGCGGTGCAATTGATCGGGGTCGTTGGCATCGAACAAAATCAGCGGGTGAAGGTTGCCGTCGCCGGCGTGAAACACGTTGGCGCAGCGCAGCTGGTACTTCTTTTCCATCTCGGCGATGGCGAGCAATATGTCCGCCAATCGCTTGCGTGGGATGGTGGAGTCCATGCACATGTAATCGGGGCTGATGCGGCCCGACGCGGGGAAGGCGTTTTTGCGACCGCTCCAAAACCGCAGGCGCTCGGCCTCATCGCGGCTCACCGCGATGGCGGTCGCCCCCGCGCCGCGCAAGACTTGACTCATGCGTTCAATTTCGTCCTCGACCTCTTGCACCGTGCCGTCGCTCTCGCACAGCAAAATGGCGGCGGCATTCAAGTCGTAGCCTGCGTGGACAAAATCTTCAACCGCAGCGGTCATTGGCTTGTCCATCATCTCTAGGCCCGCTGGGATGATGCCTGCGCCAATCACTGCCGCGACCGCATCACCGGCTTGGCGCACATCGTCAAAGCTGGCCATGATGCAGCGGGCTAGCGCTGGCTTGGGGACCAATTTGACGGTGACCTCGGTGACCACTGCCAACATGCCTTCACTGCCGACCAGGACAGACATCAAGTCATAGCCTGGGGTGTCCAAGGCTTCTGAGCCAAACGTCACTGGCATGCCGTCAACCGTGAAGCCCTTGACTTGCAAGACGTTGTGCAAGGTTAAGCCGTACTTGAGGCAGTGCACGCCGCCTGAGTTTTCAGCCACGTTGCCACCAATCGTGCAGGCAATTTGGCTGCTTGGGTCGGGCGCGTAATACAGGCCGTGTCCGCTGGCCGCTTCGCTGATGGCCAGGTTGCGAACCCCGCTTTGGACCACGGCGACTTGGCGCAAGGGATCGACCTCAAGGATGCGGTTGAACTTGGCCAAAGACAAGGTGACGCCTTGCGCGTGTGGCAACGCGCCACCTGAAAGCCCGGTGCCAGCACCACGCGCCACCACCGGCACTTGCAGCTCAGCGCACACGCGCAGCACGGCGGCAACTTGCGCCTCTGTCTCGGGCAGGGCCACGATCATGGGACGTTGGCGGTAGGCCGTCAAACCATCACACTCATAGGGCGTCGTCGCCTCGTCGTGCCACAGCAGGGCATGTTCGGGCAAGTGATTGCGCAATGCCCCCAGCACAAAGGCTTGGCGTTGGGCTTTGGGGGGTGTGTGAGCGGTTTCTATGGGTGCGTTCATGGCTTCAGTTTAGGGGAAAAGCCCCGTTTTGGGCATGAAACCATTGGGGGCGTTGTGTGAAGAAAATTTCATGGTGTGGCATCTGCGCCTTGGTGCGGCACCAGTGATTTTTGCAGCCAATCGGCAAATGATGCGCATTCCCAGCGTTCCATGCCACCGCTGCGCCAGCACAGATAGTGCGCGTGAGGGCTGGGCACGCTGCGCTCAAACAACCGCACCAAGCTGCCGTCTTCTAGCCAAGGCGCACCCAAATGCAAGCGCACCAGCGCGATGCCTAAAGACTGGGCAGCGCCGTCGCACATCAGGCCCACATCATTGAACGACGACCCTTCGGTGGGCTCTGGCCAGTCCAAGTCGTGGGCCGCAAACCAAGTCCGCCAAGGCTCGAGTGGGGAGCGCAACAGGCGCTCACGCGGCAGGTCCAAGGTGGTTTCAAACGGCCCACGTTCGCGGATAAACGCGGGTGAAGCCAGGGGCGTGACTTCGTCTTTCAAAATGCACACGTGCTCTACGTCGGCATAGCGACCCGTGCCGAAGCGAATCGTCAAGTCGGCGTCTTCTGCGACCACGTCTAGCAGCGGAATCGAGACCTGCAGGGTGAGGTCTATTTCGGGGTAGGCGTCGGTGAAGCTTTTGAGCCTTGGCATCAAGATGGAGCGCGCAAAGGTCGGCGTCACGGCCACGCGCAATTTGCGCCGACCGGGTGCGCTGGCCTGAGATGGAAAGTGCGCCAGCGACTGAAGCCCCTCACGCACGTGGGCGAGGTATTCGCTGCCTTCTGTGGTGAGAGAAAAGTCGGCCCGACCAAACAGCTTGGTGCCGAGTTGCTGCTCAAGTTGGCGCACCCGGTGGCTGACCGCGCTGGGTGTGACGTACAACTCTTCCGCCGCCTGTGTGACGCTTCGCAAGCGCGCCAATGTCTCAAAAGTCAGCAGGCATTGGATGGGTGGGATGCGGTTGTTCATGTGTTTCGAATCATTGAATGGTGCCATCGGATCGCGGCATCCGTGTTGCTCTAAGCGGATGACGGCGCGCCACGTCCGTGCCAGAATGCCCACTTGCTTCAATCAACGCAGGAGCCATATTGTGGGTGTCAATGAACTGAATTTTGACCATCATTGGGTGCCATTCACGCCCAACCAAGATTTTCGTCGCGATCCGCGTGTGATGGTGGCGGCTGATGGCATGTACTGCACCACCCACGACGGACGCCAGGTGCTTGACGGCGTCTCGGGTTTGTGGTGTGTCGGTTTGGGCCACAACCGCCGCCCAATTGCTGAGGCCATTACCCAGCAATTGGGTCGCCTGGACTATGCCACCGCGTTTCAGTCGACCAATGATCAAGCCTTTGCGGCAGCCCAGGCCATCGCAGAGATGGCACCCGATGGCTTGGACAAAGTGTTCTTTTGCAACTCGGGCTCTGAGGCTGCAGACACCGCCCTCAAGCTCGCATTGGCCTACCACCGTGCCAACGGACAAGCGCACCGCACGGTCTTGATTGGTCGCGAGCGTGGCTATCACGGCGTGGGTTTTGGTGGCATGAGTGTTGGCGGCATTGGGGGCAATCGCAAAGCCTTTGGGTCCCAGATGCTGCCCCGTGTGGATCACATGCAGTTCATTCATGATCCGCTCAACCACGCCTTCATCCACAACGAGCTGCCTGAATGGGCGAGCGACCCGCTGGCCGACCTCGAGCAGCGCATCTTGCCGTTGCACGATCCCAGCAACGTCGCCGCCATCATTGTCGAGCCCGTCGCGGGTAGCGCGGGTTGGTATATCCCCCCCAAGGGATACATGCAGCGCTTGCGCCAGATTTGCGACAAGCATGGCATCTTGTTGATTTTTGACGAGGTCATCACTGGCTTTGGTCGCTTAGGGGCACCTTTTGGGGCGGACTTTTTTGGTGTCACGCCAGATCTGTTGACGTTTGCCAAGTGCGTGACCAATGGAGCCATTCCCCTGGGTGGCGTGATCGCTCGAAAGGCGATTTTTGACGCGCTCGAAACAGGCCCCTTGCACGTTTCAGAGTTTGCGCACGGTTACACCTACTCTGGGCATCCCGTGTCTTGCGCGGCGGCCGTCGCGACCTTGAAGCTCCTCAAAGAAGAGCAGTTGTTTGACCGCGCCGCCAAGATGGCCCCCCTGTTGGGTGATGCGATGCATCAGGCGTTCGCCGATATGCCCGGCGTGGTGAGTGTGCGCTCACTTGGTATGGCTGCCGCCGTTGAGCTGGCACCCGGTGAGGCGCCAGGCAAGCGCGCCTATGACGTGTTTTTGGAGTGCTACCACCAGGGCGTGCTGGTTCGCCCGGCCGGGGAAAACTTGGTCTTCGCCCCACCGTTTGTGGTCAGCGCTGAGCAAATCGACCAAATGGTGACGATGTTGGCGGCGGCTGTTCGCAAACACCTGTGATGGCTTGGGCAGCCTCTTGGCGCACCACGGTTCCGCCACCCGTGGTGTTGGTTTTGGCCGCAGGGCTGGCTGTTGGGTTGGCGCCCCAAGGCGCTTGGGCACCCGGGCTGTGGGCCTTGAACCATGGCATCGCTTTGCTTTTGTTCGCTGTGGCAGCCGGGTGGATGGTTGCTGCATTGGTGGCGATGCACAAGCAGCGCACCACGGTGAACCCCATGCAACCCGGGCAAGCGCAGCAATTGGTGGAGCGCGGGGTATTTGCCTTCAGCCGCAACCCCATTTATTTGGCAGATGCAGCCCTCTTGGTGGCATGGTGGTGCTGGTTGGGCGTTGCTGAGGCAGGGGCAGGTGTCTTGCTGTTTTGGGTCTGGATAGACCGCGTGCAAATACCCGCTGAAGAGGGGGCTTTGGCGCACAAATTTGGCGACGCTTATACCCAGTACTGTGCTCGCGTCAGGCGCTGGCTCTGAGCCTGAGGCGCTGAACTAGCTGGCTTTTTTACCCCACCTTTGGCGAAGTTCGGCGCAATAGTCCTTATCGGGCACAGCTTCAGTTAACCAGTCTGCATCAAAAGCGCCCGCCTCGGCCGGCTCATGGCTGGCGCTGCGCAAGTGGACGCTGTGTGTGCGTTTTGCAAGGTCCACTGGCAGGTGTGCAGGGATGCCGTGCAGCCGGTGGGCGTGTGCGCTGCCACACAGCATGACCACGGTGCGCTCGGGCGCCACATTTTTAGCTACCGTGGCAGCCATGCGCTGGTCTTTGGCCACCTGGATGCGCGCCATGGGCACCCACTGTGACTCAGGCAGCAAGTGGCAGTGGCCCGAATCAACAGCCGCTATGAGAGCCTGCCAAGCCGCTTCGGTTACAGCTGTATCGAGTGCCGTATTGCGCATGGCAGCAGGCATCTCGGCGCGCGGCAGGTTGCTGCCGTGAACCACAACGCCAGCCCGAACCGCCTGCATGATGCTGGGCGCATAACTCGACCACGGCCAAGCGCCTTCTGCCCAGTTGAGGCGGGCCTGTACTTGCTCGGGCGTGGCATCGCGCGCAAGCCCTTGGGTGTTCAGTGGCGCGTCTGCCATTTCCAAGACCAAAGCCGCGAGGCGCTGCTTGCGGACCAGCGACTCAACCACTTCGGCTTGAATGCGTTGGTGTTCGGGTGCGTCGTGTTGCTCGCCGAGTATCAAAATTTGTGCTGACCACGCGGGGTCGTCTGCGCGCAACTGCGCCGAGCGAAGTGACGCGGTGCGCGGGAGCCAAGGTGCGCAACCACTTAGCAACACGCTCAATGCCGCAGTGCGGCACCACTCACGGCGATCCCAGACCATGGCTCAGTGAACAATCAGTGGGTTTTGGGCCAGACTGGCATAGCCCTCTAGCGTGTCTTCGACTTCATCTTGGGTCGGGGCTTGGCGTTGCCATTGGGCCAGGCGTTCCTGAAAAATTTCTGCCCACGCGCCATCGAGAAAAACTTCTTTACCCGCGCGCTTATCCACAATTTCAAAGCCATGTCGGGGCATCTGTGGCCCCTCAGAGGGCAAGCGTTCGTCCGCGTCCATGGGATGGGCATCGACGTGGACCACAGAAAAAGTTTCTGAATCGTAGAGCTTATTCAAGTGTGGCCTTCCTTCAAAACTATGCGCAACTTCATCATACCCATCCAGCGCACTTTGGCTAGAACTTGGGGCTTTTTATCATGCCAAGGTAGATGAGGGCTCAGGGTCGAATTGCAAGGCCACACGGTTATGGCGCCCGTCGGGTCCACGCTGAGGCGGGCTTGCTTGGCCGACTGTATGTCCTGGATTTGTGTTCAGGGTTGGCCTTGGCGCTGCCGCAGGGTTTGCGTTGCGACCTCTCCGCCCTCCTCTTGGATGATCAATTTAACCGGTAGCCAGTGCAACTGTGGCGCCAGCCACAGGGTGATTTCTTGGCCCCCTCTGTTCCCATCGGTGCGCACCAAGCGCCATGCTGGAAACGCGCCTTGTGCTGTTTGCACAACCTCGCGCGCCTCGACGCGAAATTCCCATTGCTTCCAGCGCCGGCCGTTGCTCACGGCGACCTCGACTCGCGTGCGCCCTTGGCTTGTCGCCTCAGAGGTGCGCCGACCTAAGTCGATCAGCATGCTGACGCGGTCTTGAGCATCAGATGGCCACGCCATGCGGGTGCCGTTGTCATAAGTGGCCAGCTGCCGCAGGGGATCAAAAGTTGCGACTTGGATGTTCTTCTTGCGGTTTTCGTAACGCCTTGGAGACAAGCCTGCAGGTCCGACTCGCCCCTCGCTGATTTGCTCCGTGTGTATGCGTTTGAAAAAAATCCTTGCACTGGTGGCTTGTTTGGCTTGGTAGCCACCATCTGGGGTGAGGCGCCAGTCCAGCTCACCGGTGCCTTTGAGCGAGAAGCCTGAGGCCTGCAGGTCAATGTCGTACGTCAGGCGGGTGCTGGGTGGGGGCTGCCAAGGTGACGCCGATAAGGCCCATGCTGCAGGTTGAACAACCCAAGCCAGCAAAGCCAAAACGGTGCCGATGGTCCCCTGCACACCCCGACGACGGCAGTGCGCCCAGAACGTGTCGAAAAACCGGTGCTGGGATGGCACGGGTGGCCGCTCGCCAGCCGATGGGTGGCTATAGTTGGTGACAGCCTTTCGGTGATGCGGAGGCACTCTAGAATCAGAACCCACGGTTTTCACCCACCACCCAGTAGCGGTCTTCATGGGTAATATTTTTTGAGGTTTCACGATGAAGTTGGCAACATACAAGGACGGTTCTCGCGATGGGCAGCTGGTGGTCGTCTCGCGCGATCTCGGCGCAGCGGTTTACGCATCGGGCATTGCTGACACCTTACAGCAGGCCTTGGACGATTGGAACTTTATCGCACCTCAGCTGGAGGACTTGTACGCCGCTCTCAACATGGGCAAAGCCAGGTACGCATTTGCGTTTGACCCGGCGATGTGCATGGCGCCTTTGCCGCGTGCCTACCAATGGGCAGATGGCTCTGCGTACTTGAATCACTTAGAGCTCGTTGGCAAGGCCAGCGACAGCGACATGCCCCAGGAGTACCTGACGCGGCCTTTGATTTACCAAGGGGGTAGTGATGACTTGCAGGGTGCCCGAGACCCCATCGTGGTGGCGGACACCGCTTGGGGCGTGGACTTTGAAGCCGAGCTTGCGGTCATCACGGGTGACGTTGCAATGGGTGCCACACCCGAGTCTGCGCTCGAGAGCGTGCGACTGTTGACCCTCGCCAATGATGTCAGTTTGCGCCGCTTGGTCCCTGCGGAGTTGAAAACTGGGTTTGGATTCTTTCAAGGCAAACCTGCGACGAGCATGGGCCCTGTGGTGGTGACGCCCGATGAATTGGGTGCCGCTTGGCAGGACGGGCGGGTTCATTTGGTGATGCAGTGCACGTGGAACGGACGCAAAGTTGGCATGTGCGAAGCCGGCCCAGAGATGGGTTTTCATTTTGGTGAAATCATCGCGCACATGGCCAAAACGCGGCGGGTCATGGCAGGCAGCATCGTGGGCAGCGGCACCATCAGCAACAAAAACTGGTCCAACGGCTTCAGCTGTATTGCTGAAAAGCGGATGATTGAAAAGATTCAAGACGGCCACTCAAGCACGGACTTCATGCAGTGGGGCGATACCATTCGAATCGAGATGAAGGGCAAAGACGGCATGAGCGTATTTGGTGCCATCGAGCAGACTGTTCAGCCGCTGCACGGCAACGAAGCGGCTGCCAGTGAGGCGGCAGATGATGGGAAAGTGCCGGCCAGCTGAGCGCGACTCGGTTCAACAGGTTTGCAACGGCCTCAGCGCCAAAGCCATTTGGGGCGCGCTGCCCTTTCACTGGCTGGCGTCGATGTCTTGCCAGCTGGCATAGCCCTTGATCTCGATGGGGTTGCCAAAAGGGTCTCGGAAAAACAAAGTGGACTGCTCACCAGGCTGGCCGGCAAAGCGAACGTGGGGCGGAATGTCCATATCGACTCCGTGTGCCTCCAAGCGGGCCTTGATGTCATCCCATGTCGGCTTGAGCACCACCAGTCCAAAGTGCGGCATAGGCACCCAATGCTCTCCAACGCGGCCCGTGTGGGTGTGAGCAAAGGGTTGCCCCAAGTGCATAGAAAGCTGGTGCCCCATCCAAATGACGTCAACCCAGGTGTCGCTGCGTCGGCCCGGCAGGGCGCCCAGCACGTCCACGTAAAAGCGCTCAGCGAGTTCTAAATCGCTGACGTGAAACGCAAGATGAAAGACCGATTGGGGCTGCGACATGTCTGCAATATAGCGCAGGCTTGAGCTTTGCGAAGGCCGTGTTTTATTTGTTTGACGGGCGTGGGCGTCAGCGCTCGTGAGGGTTCAGTTGGTGGCTTTTTCGCGCAGCGGCCACAGCAGGCTAGAACCGACCAACAACACGATGCCGGTTGCCAGCAATGCCCACGTGTCCTGGCCAGTGGTTGCGATCACACTGGCTGTGGCTGCCGGCGCCACCACTTGCGCCACGGCATAGGCCAGCGTCAGCCTGGCCATGGTCTTGCCTGGGTTGGCCGGCGAGAGCTTGCCTGCGACGGCCAAGCTGGTTGCGACCACACCAGAAAAAGTACAGCCAAAAAGCACGGCCGCTGTCAGTGTGCTCCAAAGGCTGGGTGACCAGGCAGGCAAAAAAACCGACAACGACTGCAAGGCCAGCGCAATCATGATGGCCCGAATTTGCCCCCATCGGCGCCCGATTCGATCCCATACGATGGCGCCTGCAGAGCCGAACAAGCCCACCAAAATCCAAGCGGCAGGCCCTTGCGCACCCATGCCCGCGGCGCGCACAACCATGTCCACCGTGTAGGTGGCGCTGACCCCGAAGCCAATGCCGGCCAAGAAGTACATACCGACCATGCGCCACAGCCACTGTCCGCTTACAGAAGAAGCGGCCTGAGAGACTTGCGTCGCCGCAGGCGGTGGGTCTGGGCGAAAGTACAGGGCGATCACGAGCAGCAATGCACCCACGGCACTGTAGCCAAGCCACTGCTCGTCCCAGGTCAACTGCATGGGAACGAAAGCCAACGCCATCACGCCAGTCAAGACGATGGACAACCCCGCCCCAGTGAAATAGCCACCGAGCTCAGCCCTGTAGCCCTTTCGCATGAGCCAGCCCAACACCAACCCCGAACCCAGCAACATTCCCGCGGCGCCACTCAGCCCCCCGAGATACCTTGACACAATCCACACCCAGGGCTCGGTGGAAACCGCCATCACGGCAGTGCTGACCGCGCCGAGCACCAGACCCCAGATGTAACAGCGGTAACGCAGCTGCGGTGACTCGATCCAAGCGGCCAGAATGGCGCCTGAGATGTAGCCTAAATAGTTGGTGGTTGCCAGCCAGCCGCCCAGAACGATGCTGAGCCCAGCCTCCCGTTGCATCACGGGCAACATCGGTGTGTATGCGAAGCGCGCCATACCCAAAGTCAGCCCAAGCGCGCACATGCCGCCCAAAAATACTTGCCAGCGCTGCAGATTGCGGGTGGATTCGGGCAAAGTCATGGTGGCTCAATTATCGCGATCGGGCCACGGGCTGAGTGACGCGCACAGCACACCCCTTGATACATCGCAGCGGCGGGCGTTACGATGTGAGCGCCCTCTATTTTTACCAGCCCGAATGCTCGGGCGTCACACGCGGAGTCAGATCATGACAGACCCACAAAGCAACCCATTTGGCGCATTCATGCCGGGCTGGGATTTCTTGCAGCAACTGGGCAAGGCCGCCGCCCCTGCACCAGCAGGCCTGCCCGGTTGGGTGGCACCAACGCTGAGCGTGGAAGACTTGGAAAAGCGCATCCAAGAGCTCAAAACCGTGCAGTACTGGTTAGAGCAAAACGGGCGCATGTTGGGCGCCACCATCCAGGCTCTCGAGGTCCAGAAGATGACGCTCTCTACCCTCAAGACCATGAACGTGCACGTTGACGAAATGGCTGAGTCGCTCAAAGTC